>CAYPAK010000112.1:2161-6068 GCA_964408665.1 uncultured Flavobacteriaceae bacterium
CTAGAATACCCGTATATTTTATGCCAGGATTGGCAGCAAGCTCCAAAATTTTTGAATACGTCAAACTTGATGATTCTTTATTTGAAACACATTATTTAGAATGGTTGGAGCCTTTAAGTAAGAAAGAGTCAATAAGTGAATATGTAACACGATTAGCTCAAAACATAAAACACGAAAACGCGGTATTAATAGGCGTTTCTTTTGGAGGTGTAATCGTTCAAGAGCTTAGCAAGCTAGTCAACGCTAAACAAGTTATTATTATTTCTAGCATTCAAAACCCTCAAGAATTACCTACACGTTTACAAGTCATTAGAAATACAAAAGCCTATAAACTAACCCCTACAAAACTATTATCTAGCTTTGATACTTTAGAGAAGGTAGTTTTTGGTAATTGGGCTAAAAAGCGTTTGGAATTGTACAAAAAATACTTGGTTATGAATAGTCAAAATTACTTAAAATGGGCTATTCATAATGTCTTGCATTGGCAGAAAAGTGCTGATTTAATCAAACCGATACACATACACGGAGAAAATGATGAAATTTTTCCTATAAACCGTCTAAAACCTGACTATATCATAAAAGAGGGTACACATATTATGATTATCAATAAAGCAAAATGGTTTAATGAAATGCTTCCTGAAATAATCATCAAGTAAATTTTAATCGCTACAATTATTAAAGTAAACCTTTTACCTCATCAAAATCTAATCCGCCGTAATTTCCCGAACTCATTAGCAATAGCGCGGTATCAGTTAAATTTTCTTGAAACAAAAAGGCTTTAAACGCTTTAGGATCGGTATAAACAATTAAATCTTCTCTAGCAAAAGCATCTTTTATTTCTGCTTTACTAATAGGATCCATTTTTTTTATCTCTAAGGCATGTGGCGAGTAAAAAACGACTGCTTTATCGGCTTTCGCCAAAGCATCTTTATAATGTGATAAGAATTTTTTATTTAAACTACTGTAAGTATGCAATTCTAAGCAAGCAAGTACTTTTTTATCAGCATACATTTCTTTTACTGCTGCTGTAGTAGCTTTTACTTTAGATGGCGAATGTGCAAAATCTTTAAAGGCAACAGCATTAGCTGATTCGCCTATTTTTTCTAAGCGCTTACTTGCTCCTTTAAAGCTAGCAATAGCTTCATAAAACTGCTCCTCTCCTACACCAATATGCTGGCAAATCCATTTTGCTCCTGCCATATTTTGTAAGTTATGTTTTCCAAAAATCTCCAAAGGCATCCATCCATCAGGAGTTTCTAAATACGTGATATCATTATCAACTTTATAAACAGGTGTTTTATATGGATATTTTTTTATGATATTTTTACTAGATTCTACTACTTCTTTTACAATTTCGTCTTCCTCATTATAAACCATAACACCTCCTGCTGTAATGCTATCTACAAAAATACGGAACTGCTCCACATAATTATCAAAAGTAGGAAACACATTGATATGATCCCAAGCAATACCACTTAGCAAAGCAATATTAGGCTTGTAAAGATGAAATTTTGGTCTTCTATCTATTGGAGAGGAAAGGTATTCATCACCTTCTAAAATCATAAAATCATTAGTTTCGGTAATTTTTACCATCGTATCAAAACCTTCTAGCTGAGCGCCAACCATATAATCCACATCCATATCGTGATAATGTAGCACGTGCAATATCATAGAAGTAATCGTGGTTTTACCATGAGAACCGCCTATAACGACACGCGTTTTATGCTTAGATTGCTCATAGAGAAACTCAGGATAGGAATAAATAGCCAAACCTAATTCTTGTGCTTTTAGCAATTCAGGATTGTCTTTTTTAGCATGCATTCCTAATATAATAGCATCTAAATCGTTTGTAATTTTTTCTGGAAACCAGCCGAATGTTTCTGGTAATAAATTATATTTAGCTAAACGTGATTTTGAAGGTTCAAAAATAACATCATCACTTCCTGTTACTATATCCCCTTTTTTATATAATGCTAGCGCAAGGTTATGCATTGCACTTCCTCCTATGGCTATAAAATGTACTTTCATATTGGTTTATTTATCCTAGCAAAGATAAAATAAATTATTGTTTAGCTAAAGCTCTTTTTATTTTAATCTTAAAAGCAGCAAAAACAAGTGTCATAAGCGGACTTATTAAATTAAAAAAAGCAAAAGGTAAATACGCCATTGTAGCCACTCCCAGCACACCTGAATTATAAGCCCCTCCTGTATTCCAAGGGAAAAGCACCGAAGTAACCGTTCCTGAATCTTCTAATGTTCTACTTAAATTCTCTGCAGCCAAACCTTTTTCGTCAAAAGCCTTTTTAAACATTTTGCCAGGCACTACTATGGCTAAATATTGGTCTGAAACTGTTCCATTAAACAAAATACACGTTACCGTTGTAGCAAAGAAAACACCAAAATCACCTTTTGCCAAGCGTAATAAAAATTTACTAATACTTTCTAAAGCGCCTACAGCTTCTAATGTACCACCAAAAACCATTGCCGATAATATCAAGAAAATAGTGTTCAGCATACCTTTCATACCGCTAGAAGAAAACAAATCATTAAGCGTTGTACTTTCAGTATGAATGCTTACATCACCAATAATAGCATCCATTATACTTTTATAAGCTTGATTGAAACTCAAAGTTCCCTCAGTTACTCCTGCAAGCCCTTTTAATATTTCTGGTTGAAATATTGCGGCAGCTATTCCGCCTAAAATAGTACCAATAAGCAAGGCGAAAACAGGTTCTACTTTTTTTATAATCAAAAAGATAACTACAGCAGGCACAAGTAATAATAATGGCGTTATGGTAAAGGTATTTTGAATACCACTTTGTATTTCAAGCCCTTTCATTGCGCCGTGTGTATCTATAAAAAAACCCATTATAGTAAAAATAATAAGTGTTATGATAATAGATGGTGCTGTAGTATTAAGCATATAACGTATATGCTTGAATAAATCTATCTCTGCCATTGCAGCAGCTAAGTTTGTAGTGTCAGACATTGGTGATATTTTATCACCAAAATAAGCCCCAGATATAATAGCTCCAGCAATCATCGCTTCATCAATACCCATACCACGACCGATTCCCATAAGTGCTATACCAATGGTTGCCGTAGTCCCCCAACTACTACCTGTTGCAAGTGAAATAAGTGCCGAAATAATAACCGATGCTGCTAGAAAAAAGGTCGGATTTAATATTTTCATACCATAATAAATCATCGTAGGAACTATACCACTAATAAGCCAAGTTCCTGCTAATGCGCCTACAAAAAGCAATATCAATATGGCACCGCTCGTAGTTTTTATATTCTTGTAAATGGTTTCCATCATCGTATCAAAAGAGACACCTCGTTTAAACCCTATTAATGCCGTAAGAAAACCTACAAATAATAAAGCAAACTGGTTAGCACCACTAGTAGCATCATCATGATAAATATAAAGTACATTATAGGCTAAAATAGCCATAAGCAGTAGTATAGGTAAAATAGCAAGTAGTATAGGAAGTTCTTTTGGCTTGTGCTGACTCATAATTATATAATTTGTCTGTAATAATACGAATTTTCTATTTTAATTAAAAAAAAAGGAGTAACTAATTCCTGTTTTTATACCTTTGCACCTTAAAATAAAACAAATGTTTAAAAAAATATTTTCGGGATTTGCTAAAAAGCAAGCAGGAACCAAACAGGCAGAAGAAATTATACAAAGTATAACTACAGCTCCTTTTGCTAGAAATGACAACAATGAAATTCATTTTGGCTATGATGAATTGGGTGGTTTTTTTATGCTAAAAACATTTATTATCGGTGAACTCTTTATTAAAACCAATCAAGGAGCAAGTTTAGATTTGGAATTTAAAGACGGCACATCATTAAACTTAAAGTCTGATGCTTTAGAATTTGCATCAGAATTATCATCGGT
>CAYPAK010000113.1:0-5947 GCA_964408665.1 uncultured Flavobacteriaceae bacterium
AAGCAGAAACCGAAAGTATAGAAGCTGCATTAGAAGAGTTTGATGGCGAATATGAAGAAGAGGAACTCCGATTAATGCGTATCAAGTTTTTGAGTGAAGTGGGGCATTAGTTTTTTTTTGATTGCTTATTATCACGAATTTTCCAAAAAAATAATATATATATTAAATTCTCATATTATGAAATTTTCTAAATCAATTTTTGTGATTATTTTTACATTTTGCATAATTAAGTATACAGATTTTAATGAACTAAACTTTTTGACAATTATTGCGAATATTTATTTATTTTCTATATCTGCATATTACTTAATTAAAATTAAGAAAAGATTTAATGAAGTTTAGTAAAAAACTTAACTAGCTATTTTACAAATCAATTAATTGACTGTAATAATGGCTACTTCCTCTTTAACGGACTGATTAATTTTACATCATAAAACGAAATAGCACCACGTATTACAGCACTAATTGTTTCCTTAAAAGCATTGATTAGCTGTATTTTTAATTGTGATTTACTATAAATCAAACTAATTTCTCGTGCTGGCTCAGGTTTCTCAAAATAACGTAAATATTTTTTATCATCTTCCTGTAATTCTAAACTATTAAGATAGGGCAATAGCGTCATACCAAAACCATCTTTGGCTAAAGCAATTAATGTCTGAAAATTACCTGTTTGTAAGCTTATTTTTTCGGCATCATTATTTCTAAAAGCCGTACAAAGGTTAATAATATTATCACTAAAACAATGGCCATCTTCAAGCAGTAAAATATCATCAAGGTCTAAATCACTAGGAACTAATTCTTTTTTATCAAACAAGCGATGATTCTCAGGGACAAAGCCTACAAAAGGCTCATAATATAATGGTGTTTCTATAAGATAATCTAGCTCTAATGGTGTTGCGGCTATAGCAGCATCTATATGTCCGTCTTTGAGTTTTTGGATAATGCTTTCGGTGGTTAGTTCTAAAATTTCTAATTTTACTTTAGGATAGCGTTTCAAAAAAGTTTTTAAAAATAACGGTAATAACGTAGGTAAAACCGTGGGGATTATCCCAACAGTAAAAACACCGCCAATAAAACCTTTCTCCTGTTCTATAATGTCTTGCATACGGCTGCTCTCATCTACAATGTTTTTTGCTTGCGCTATAATGCGTTCACCAATTTTTGTTACTTGAAGCGGTTTTTTAGAACGGTCAAATATTTTTATATCAAGCTCATCTTCTAGCTTTTGTATCTGCATACTGAGCGTTGGCTGCGTTACAAAACAAGTGCTAGCAGCTTTAGTAAAATTCTGGTATTTAGCTACAGCTAATACATATTTTAATTGTGAAATAGTCATAATATAATAATTTTTGATAAAGATATAAAAAATATCAATTAAATTTATACTTATGACTATTTTTTTTGAAGTTTATTTGCATTAGAAATAATTTATAAACATAAAAACAATAATAATTATGAAAACACGTATCGTAAAACTTACCGAAAAACAAGCAGTAGATTTATCTCAAGACTTAAATAAACTATTAGCAAATTTTCAAATTTTTTATCAAAATATGCGCGGATTGCATTGGAATATAAAAGGGAAAAACTTTTTTGAATTGCATGTCAAATTTGAAGAGATATACCTTGATTCTCAAGAGAAAATAGATATGATAGCAGAGCGAATTTTAACCCTAGAACATGTGCCTTTGCACACTTTTGATGCCTATTTAAAACAAGCAACTATTCCAGTTGGCAAAAATATTACTTCAGGAGAAAAAGCAGTCAAATTAGTAGTTTCATCATTAGAAACATTACTAAGTCAGGAGCATAATTTATTAGATAAATCTGCAGATTTTGCTGATGAAGGAACTAATGCTATGATAAGCGACTTTGTGTCTGAGCAAGAGAAAACACTTTGGATGTTCAAAGCGTGGTTAGCATAAATTTATGTTGTGTATTAAGTCAAAATGAGCATGTTTTTCACACTATTGGCTAATGACTGCTAACTGAGAGTTGCTAACTTGCTTTTCTAAATAGATAGAAGCGCTAGGGCCTTCCATAAAAAGCAAGTCCAAAATGCTTAAATTTGAGATAAAATCAGTACCAAAAACCTGTGTGTATTTACTAAATGCATAGGTTTTTTCTTTTCTACGATTAGCCAAAAAACGATAATCTAATGCATTGCTAGGCGTGATTTCGTATGATGAGGTTTTTAGTATCGCTTTGTCAAGCATTAAAGCATCATTGATTAATGTAAAAACAAGCTCATTCAAATCAAATAAAAATGTATGTTTTTTGGTAAAAATAGGTAATAAATCATCAATATAAAATTCAAAAAACGGCGAACTATTATAAGCAGTTTTTAAGGCTTTAAGGTGTTGTTTTTGCCAGTTATCTATATCAGCTATTTTGATGTCTTTAGTTAAAATATGACCGTTTTTCTGCGAATAGATTACAGGAACAGTTAATGCTTTTTTACCATTAGCAGTATTAATAAAACAACTATTTCTGTACGTTTGTTTTTGATAATTTTCATTATATTCAAGTGCAATGTCTGCGCCTTGCTGTATAGCAACATAATGTGCTATACTAGGGAAATATGTTGATGTTATTAAGGTGTTACGCATTTATACTAGCTATGCTTTATATTAATAATGCAAATAAAAAAAAATAAAGTGGTATAATAGCTATAAAGTTGCTGTTATTTATTATTAAATCATGTATTTTTGCACAAAATATTTAAAATAAGAAATAATGGAAAATGGTTTATACGCAAAATTTACAACTAGTAAAGGCGAAATATTAATACAGTTAGAACACGAAAAAACACCAGGAACGGTAGCTAATTTTGTAGGATTAGCAGAAGGAAAAATAAAAAATACGGCTAAAGAATTAGGTGTTCCTTTCTATGACGGACTTACTTTTCATAGAGTTATTCCAGACTTTATGGTTCAAGGAGGAGACCCTCAAGGAACAGGAGCGGGAGACCCAGGATATAAGTTTGATGATGAGTTTCATGATGATTTAGTGCACGATAAACCAGGAATTCTTTCTATGGCAAATTCTGGACCTGCGTCTAACGGAAGTCAGTTTTTTATAACGCATGTGCCTACGCCTTGGTTAGATGGTAAGCATACTGTTTTTGGAAAAGTACTTGAAGGGCAAGATGTAGTAGATGCGATAGCTCAAGGCGATAAAATAGAAAAAGTAACTATAATACGTCAAGGAGAAGCAGCAGAAAAATTTGATGCTGCAAAAGTATTTGAATCATTTAATGCAGCTAAAGCAACTCGTGAAAAAGAAGCTCGTGAGGCAGCAAAAAAAGAAATGCAAGCATTAACCGAAGGCTTTGAGCAAACGGCAAGCGGTTTGTATTATAAAATAGTAACCAAAGGCGAAGGAAAACAAGCCAAAAAAGGTAAAAAAGTAGCGGTGCATTATACCGGAAAATTAATCAATGGTCAAGTGTTTGATTCATCTTATAATAGAAATGAACCGATAGAGTTTGTGCTAGGAGTAGGGCAAGTGATAGCAGGTTGGGACGAAGGTATTGCTTTGCTTAAAGAAGGCGATAAAGCAACCTTGATTATTCCACCACATTTAGGTTATGGTTCGCAAGGTGCTGGAGGTGTTATACCGCCAAATGCTACACTTATTTTTGAAACAGAATTGGTAAAAGTAAAATAGTAATTTGATATTACAAGCAATTTGACAGATGAATAAACCCAATATTTTATTGATTTATACAGGAGGAACTATTGGTATGGTCAAAGATTATAAAACCAATTCGCTAAAAGCATTTGATTTTGATAATCTTAGAAAACGTATTCCAGAGTTAAATCAAATTGCTTGTAATATAAAAACGATATCATTTAAGAATCCCATCGATTCTTCTGATATGGATAATCGCTCCGTTGCAAAAATAGCCACAATCATAGCAGATAATTATCTTGAAGCAGATGGTTTTGTTGTTCTTACAGGTTCAGATACGATGTCATATATATCGTCAGCCTTGAGTTTTATGTTTGAAAATCTCTCAAAAGCAGTTGTTTTTACAGGCTCTCAGCTGCCAATAGGTGATCTGCGCACTGATGCTAAAGAAAACCTAATTACCGCAATACAAGTGGCAGCATCTTTAGATAAAAAAGGAAAATCAATGGTGCCAGAAGTTTCGTTGTATTTTGAGTATAAGTTATATAGAGCGAATAGAACCACTAAGATTAATGCAGAGCATTTTGAAGCATTTGATTCGCCAAACTATCCGCCATTAGCTGTAAGTGGTGTTCATTTAAAGTTTAATACTTCTTTTATTTTAAAACAACCTAGATTAAAAAAGTTAGTTGTTAGAAAGGAATTAGTCGATGATATCGTTGTGCTTAAACTTTTCCCAGGGATAAACCAAAAGGTAGTAGAAACAATATTAGCTATCCCTAATTTAAAAGGTGTGATACTCGAAACTTTTGGGGCAGGAAATGCGCCAACGAGCAAATGGTTTATTGTTGCCTTAAAAAAAGCCTTAAAAAAAGGTATTATTATAGTAGATGTAACACAATGTGTTGGAGGAAGCGTTATTTTAGGACATTATGACACGAGTTTGCAATTAAAGAAAATAGGCGTTTATTCGGGTAAAGATAGTACCACAGAAGCTGCAATAGCCAAGTTGAAGTATTTGCTAACTGTAGATGTTTCTCGAAAAGAACTTAGAAAGTTATTCGAAAAATCACTTCGAGGAGAAATGACCGTTTAAAAATTATTATTTTTAAAAACCGTTTAATTCCTTAATTTTCAGCCATAATTACTAAATTTTTAACAGATTGTTAAAAAAAATACCATAAAAAAAGCCAATAATATTTTTAATACTGAATATTTTTTTGTTATTTGGCAGTCTATTAGCAAAGATTGTTAGTAGGAGAAGTGGCCGAGTGGTTTATGGCGCACGCCTGGAAAGCGTGTTTACGGAAACGTATCGGGGGTTCGAATCCCTTCTTCTCCGCAATTTTTACTAATATAAAGAATATGTATAATTAAAAATAAATTTAAAGAATTAAAAAGATGAAAAAATTATTTTCTATTTTGGCAATTACAGCAATGGTTGCTTTTGGAAGTGTAAACAGTGTAAATGCAGCAACTGCAACAAGTAATGCAACTGCAGTAGCAGTTCAAGATGATGCAACAGCAGCGAAAAATGATGCAGCAGCAGCAACCGAAGAAGGTGGTTTTCACCAAGAATTAAAAAAACGTTTCGTAGAAGGAGGAGCAGGATTTATGGGTATCGTTTTGTTATGTTTAATCTTAGGATTAGCTATAGCAATAGAGCGTATTATCTATTTAAACTCAGCTACTACTAATACAAACAAATTAATTGGAAGTATTGAAGACGCTTTAGCTTCAGGTGGTGTAGATGCAGCAAAAGAAGCTTGTAGAAATACAGCAGGACCAGTTGCTTCTATCTTTTACCAAGGTTTAGACCGTATGGATGAAGGTGTAGATCAAGCAGAGAAAGCAGTAGTTTCTTATGGAGGTGTTCAAATGGCTTCATTAGAAAAAAATATTTCTTGGTTATCATTGTTTATTGCACTAGCACCAATGCTTGGGTTTATGGGTACAGTAATCGGGATGATTGAAGCATTTGATAAAATTCAACAAATGGGAGATATGCAACCATCTATCGTTGCAGAAGGTATTAAAATAGCCCTTTTAACAACTGTATTTGGTCTTGTTGTAGCTATTATTCTTCAAATATTTTATAATTATATCATTGCAAAAGTAGATGCTATTGTTACTGATATGGAAGATGCTTCTATTAAATTAGTAGATTTATTAGTAAAATATAAAAAATAATTCTGTTTTTAATAAAACATAGAATTAATTATAATAACTAATAAAATATATAAAAATGAAAAATTTAAGTAAAACATTAACAGGAGGAGCCTTAATTTATGGAGCAATTGCTTTTATATTATGG
>CAYPAK010000114.1:0-4266 GCA_964408665.1 uncultured Flavobacteriaceae bacterium
TATGCTGTTTTTTAAATAAATTTAAGGCTTTTTCAAAATTTGCTGCTGCTTCTTTTTCTTTTTGAAGGTTAGCTAACACTTTTCCTTTTTTAAAGTAAAGTTTAGCTAAATCTATCTCGCCTAAATCATCAGATTTAAGCAAACTATCAATTACAACAATTTTACGCGAATCTGTTGCTACTTTCGTTATTAGTTCATCAAAATGTTTTTTCTCAGCAGGTTTAGGCTTAGAACAACTTCCAATTAATAACGCAAAAAACAGTATAAAAAAGCCTAATGCTTTTCTATACTGTTTTTTATCTAAATTATAATTGTTTAAGCTAATCATGTATTTTATTTATCATGGGCAATTTACTCCAATGGATGTTGATTTAGCACTTCTTTTATTTTATTTTGTAAGCCTTTGCTCGTGTACATTATAATTTCTTCATCGGTAGGGAATTTATCTACTGGTTTTTTCTGTAAAACTTCGTAGTATTTTTGCTCAATAGCACGCTTATCACCACGATATTGCCCATAAACATTTTCAAATTTAGCATCTGCAACTACAGGGTAAGCGCCAATAGAACTATGCGTATTATAATTCTTATAATTTACTTTTCCTGATATTTTAGCTGTTTTAAGCTGTTGATATAGCTTTATTTCTGCACGAACAGTTATTATTTTATCACGTTTTAAATCATTCCCTAGACTATCTTTTGCTACATTCCCGTTTGCATCCAACACATATTCTTCCCCATCTTTTACGCGTTTTTCTTGTTTTACAAGCTGCGAATTGTTTTGATTTGGACTTATTATAACCTCGTCAAGTTCTATATCTACTGCTTTAGCATATCGTTTAGTATAATCTTTTTTAGTATGGAAAGTTAGCCAATTATTAGTAAGTCCAAAAGATCCAAAGTTCAAGATATCATCTTCCAATTGTTTTGGTATTTGCTTACCCGTTTTATTTACTACTTTCGCAAAAATATAAGTCATGCCTTTTTCTTTTGCTTGGGTAACCAAATTACGCACATCTTTATATCCTGAATTAATCAAATCAAGGTAATTAAACTTATCATAAGCCTTACGAGCATCTAATACTTTTCCTGAATACAGTAATGACTTCCCTTCTTGATATAATTTTTCTGATAAGATTTTTTTGGTACTTATTATATCATCTGTATAATCCTTTAAATCAAACTTTGCATTACGGCTTTGTTCCGTAATATACAAAGGTAAAAGTGGTGCTATTTTCCCTTTACGATTATTCATGGCTACATACATATCAAACGCTTTTTTCCAACTATCGCTATCATTATTCTTTTTTAAAGCTGCTATCTGTGCTAAATCACGTGCATTTGCTTTTTTAAAAGCTGCTTCTAATATAGGAATATGCTTTTGGTTTGATTTCTTTGTTTTCCCCTTTGCTAATGCTTCTACAGAAACAGCAATAGCATTATCATAATTACCCGAATTTAAACTTGTTTCTGCCTTTTTACTTGTTCCGCAAGACCAAATTAAGGCTATACTAATTACTACAATAAATACTTTTTTCATGTTACTAGTTGTTTGTTAATTTATTTATTTTGCAGGAAGTAATTTTCCTTCACATTTTCCAAATCCTATACGTACTCCGTTATTTTCACAATACGCATACATCGTTACCGTATCATTGTCATTAATGAATTTTCGTTCTGAACCATCGTTTAGTTTCACTGGTTTTGTACCACGCCAAGCCAATTCAAGCATAGAACCATAGCTATCTGGTGTTGGTCCAGAAATAGTACCCGAGCCCATCATATCACCAGCGCGTACATTACAGCCATTTACGGTATGATGCGCCAACTGTTGCGCCATAGTCCAATACATATATTTAAAGTTAGAATTAGACAAAATAGTCTCTTGTCCATTTTCTGGCGTAATTCCCACGGCTAATTTTATATCAAAGGCTTTATCTCCTTCTTGTTGTAAATATTCCAATGGTTTTGGCTCTTGTTTTGGGCTTGCAACTCGGTATGGCTCTAGCGCATCCATCGTTACTATCCAAGGCGAAATGGTAGATGCAAAGTTTTTACCCAAAAAAGGACCTAAAGGCACATATTCCCATTTTTGAATATCACGAGCTGACCAATCATTAAACAATACCATTCCAAATATATGGTTTTCGGCATCATTAACAGCTACAGCATCGCCTAGTTCATTTGCATTTGTGGTGATAAATGCCATTTCTAATTCAAAATCTACCAAACGTGATGCGCCAAAAGTTGGTTGTTTTGCATCTACAGCAATTGTTTGCCCTTTGGGTCTGTAAATTTCTGTTCCTGAAACTACAATAGAAGAAGAACGTCCGTGGTAACCTACAGGTATGTGTAACCAGTTTGGTAACAAAGCATTTTCTGGATCACGAAACATGGTTCCTGTATTAGTTGCATGTTCTTTACTTGAAAAGAAATCAGTATAATCGCCTATCTGAGCTGGAAGTAAATTTTGTATCGTTGCTACATCAAAAAGCGCTTCTTCACAATGTTCTTTTCGTGCTTTTAGTGTTTCATTAAGTACATCAAAAATAAAAGCAATACGGTTTCTTACCGCAGTCCATATTTCTTTAGGGTGTGCTATAAATTCGTTTAATGAATCGCCTAAAAAAGCACCTTCGCTAAGCGCTATATCTTCAAAATAACCTAATTGCTGTAAAGCGCCTAAATCTATTGCAGTATTACCTATCCGTGTACCAATACGTATAACTCCATCTTGTGTCTGAAAAACACCAAAAGGAATATTTTGTATGGGAAAATCAGAATTTTTAGGAACTTCTAACCAAGTTTTATTATTAGGATTATTTGCTGATATTGTCATTGTTCTATTTTTTTTAATTAAAAAATTATTTTAGCCAAAGATACAACATTTACCCTTTATTTAAAAAATGATTTTAGTACATTTGTAGCACTTTATAATTATTAATGTATTTAACATATGAAAGACCAACTAATTTTTGATTTAATAGCTGATGAAAAAGCACGTCAAACCGAAGGCTTAGAGCTTATCGCTTCTGAAAATTTTGTAAGCCAAAACGTACTTGACGCTATGGGCTCTGTGCTAACCAACAAATATGCTGAAGGTTACCCAAACAAACGTTATTATGGCGGCTGTGAAGTGGTAGATATTGTAGAGCAAGTTGCTATAGATAGAGCAAAAGAATTATTTGGTGCTGCTTATGTTAATGTACAACCACATTCAGGATCACAGGCTAATGCTGCAGTTTATCAAGCGATACTAAAGCCTGGAGATAAAATTTTAGGATTCGATTTGTCTCACGGAGGGCACCTAACACACGGTTCGCCTGTTAATTTTTCTGGAAAACTATATCAAACTGCTTTTTATGGTGTTTCTAAAGAAACAGGAAGAATAGATTATGAGCAACTGGAAGCAACGGCTATAGCAGAAAAACCACAATTAATCATTGCAGGCGCATCATCATATTCTCGTGATATGGATTTTAAACGATTTAGAGCAATAGCAGACAAAGTAGGTGCTTTGCTTATGGCTGATATTTCGCATCCGTCAGGACTTATAGCCAAAGGACTTTTAAATGACCCATTGCCTTATGCACATATTGTAACTACTACAACTCACAAAACATTGCGAGGTCCTCGTGGAGGTATGATAATGATGGGCAAAGACTTTGAAAACCCCTTCGGATTAAAACTTAAAAATGGTAAGTTAAAGAAAATGTCTTCATTACTTAACTCTTCGGTTTTCCCTGGTATGCAAGGAGGTCCTTTGGAACATGTTATTGCAGCGAAAGCGGTAGCATTTGGAGAGGCATTGACCGATAATTATTTACATTACATCATTCAAGTAAAGAAAAATGCTAATGCAATGGCAGAAGCATTACTAAAACGTGATTACCATGTGATTTCTGGAGGAACAGACAATCATATGATGCTTATTGATTTACGCAATAAAAACATTACAGGAAAAGAAGCAGAACAGGCTTTAGTCAAAGCAGAAATTACAGTTAATAAAAATATGGTTCCTTTTGATACGCAATCTCCTTTTGTAACTTCAGGTATTCGTATTGGTTCGGCGGCAGTTACTACACGTGGTTTATTAGAAGATGACATGGAACAAATAATTGATTTACTTGACAAAGTAATACAATATCACGATGACGAACAAATGCTAGAGCAAGTAGCCGAAGAAGTAAACGAAATGATGGAAAACAGACCCTTGTTTCAATTTTAACCTAAAAGTATTAATCGCTAATTGCTACATCGGCTAATT
>CAYPAK010000114.1:4366-5836 GCA_964408665.1 uncultured Flavobacteriaceae bacterium
CTAATTGGCTAATTATTTACTGCGTCTTTTTTTGTTGTAGTTTTTATCACCTCTAGTTTTAGGCTTCTTGTATTTTTTAGCAATTTCTCTTCGGTAAGAACCACCTTGATTGGTCTTTGAATTTTTCTCACTTTTTTGATGAAAAGCTTCCCCTCGCTGCTCCCCTACTTTTTTCTTATGCGGGTTGTTTATTTCTACTATTTTAGGGCGTTCTTCTGGTGTCAATTGGTCAGAATATGGCACTTCATCAGGAAAATCAAGCATTGGAATCTTGTAATTCATTAACTCCTCAATAGCATCTTTGTCTTTTTGCTCTTTTGGTGTGGTAAACAAAATGGTTTTCCCTTCATGCTTCGCACGTCCTGTACGCCCTATTCGGTGCATATAGTTTTCTGGAAAACTAGGTGTGTCAAAATTAATTACATGAGAAATTTCATCTAAATCTAAACCACGAGCCATGACATCGGTAGCTACTAAAACACGATTATCTCCTGCTTCAAACTGTTTGATAGAACGTATTCTATAGTTTTGTGTTTTGTTAGAATGTATTACACAAAGTTCATCATTATAACGCTCTTGCAAAGCTTCAAAAAGTCTATCAGCACTTTTTTTATTGGATACAAAAACCAAAACCTTATGAAAGGTAGCTTTATCTTCTAATAAATAACTTAATAAATTTACTTTAGAATAAAAATTAGGCACTTCATAAGCTGTCTGTGCTATATTATCTAAAGGCGTACCACTTACAGCAATAGACACTTGCTTTGGTGATTTGAAATAACCTTCAATTAATGCGGCAACATCTTCGGTCATTGTTGCCGAAAACATAATATTTTGACGGCGTTGTGGTAGTATTTCAAATATATTAAGCAACTGAAAACGAAAACCTAAATCAAGCATTACATCTACTTCATCAATTACTAATTTTTTAATATCTTTTACACGTAATGCATTAGATAAAGCCAAATCATATAGTCTTCCAGGCGTAGCAACAATAATATCTGTACCTGAAGCTATTGCTTTTTTTTGTGTATTGATATTTGTACCACCATAAACACCCAAAACACGCACATTGATATATTTAGCTAGTTTTTCTATTTCCTCAACTACTTGCAATACAAGCTCTCGCGTTGGAACCAAAACCATAATACGTGGCGCAAGTTGTTCCGAATATTTTAAATCCTTTAGAAGCGGCATCATATAAGCAAAGGTTTTCCCTGTACCTGTTTGTGCTATACCAACCATATCTGCACCCGATTGTATTACAGGAAATGCCTGTTCTTGAATAGGTGTAGGTTGTGTAAATCCTAAATCTGCAATAGCATTAAACAACTGCTTAGAAAGGTTTATATCTTCAAAGGTTTTCATTATATCTAATTTTTGGCAAATATAGGCTTTTATGATTGATTTTTATTATGGAAACAAGAATCCCTTTCTAAATAAATTTTAATGCTCTTACTTTTTTCCATT
>CAYPAK010000115.1:0-5796 GCA_964408665.1 uncultured Flavobacteriaceae bacterium
GCATTTGCTAGTTGAACCTATCTTTAAATTCGGCTTTTAAAAACCCACTGAAAATTAAAAATTTTCAGCGGGTTTTTATATGCAGTTAAGCCTATATTACTTCAAAGGTATTTGTTTTAATACTTCTAGTAAAAATGGCCAATATTTCTGTACAGAACTAATGCTCACACGTTCATCTGGCGAATGTGCTCCACGTATGTTTGGCCCAAAAGAAATCATATCCATCTCTGGGTAGTTTGAACCTAAAATACCACACTCTAAACCTGCGTGACAAGCCATAACATTTGGTTTTTCGTTAAATGTTTTTTGGTACAAATCTTCCATTAAATGCAATATCTTAGAATCTGGATTAGGTTGCCATCCTGGGTAAGAACCAGACATTTTTACTTTAAATCCATTAGCATTATAAGTTGCTAATAAGGTATTGGCTAAATCCCACTTGGTAGATTCTACCGAAGAACGGGTCAAATTATCTATTTTTATTTTTCCATTTTTTACCACAACACGAGCCACGTTATTAGACGCCTCTACAAGATCGCTTACATCTGGACTCATTCTATACACACCATTCCAAGCGGCATAAACGGCTTGTAATAGTTGTTTTTGTGCTTTCTTAGTCATTACCGTTTTAGGCGCAGCAACAGGTTCTAAAACGATAGTTAGATTAGGTTCTACTGTTTTAAACTCCGCTTGTATCATTGCAGTAAACTCCTGAACTTGAGTTTTGAAATCTGCTACTTTATTTTCTGATACAGCTACAACGGCTACACTTTCTCTAGGAATAGCATTACGCAAACTCCCTCCTGCTATCTCGGCAATACGAGCAACTGAATTAAACAATAAACGATTCATTATTTTGTTAGCGTTACCTCTACCTTCGTGTATATTCATTCCTGAATGTCCACCTCGAAGTCCTTTTACAGTTATTCTAAAACCTGCAGCATCTTTCTTAGGCTCTACCTCTTTATACTTGCGTTTTGAAGTAATATCTACACCTCCAGCGCAGCCTATTCCTAATTCATCATCATCTTCGGTGTCTAGGTTTAATAATATTTTACCTGTTAATATACCTCCTTCTAAGCCTAATGCTCCTGTCATTCCTGTTTCTTCGTCTATGGTAAACAGCGCATCTATTTGTGGATGTGCTATTTCATCAGATTCTAATATTGCCATTATAGAAGCTACTCCAATACCGTTATCTGCACCTAAAGTAGTTCCTCTGGCACGCACCCAATCTTCATCGATATACATTTCAATACCTTGGGTGTCAAAATCAAAATCGGTATCGTTATTTTTTTGGCAAACCATATCCAAATGCGATTGCATTACTATAGGCGTACGGTTTTCCATACCTTTGGATGCTGGCTTACGTATTATTACATTCCCTACAGTATCTACAAAGGTTTCTAGGTTTAATTTTTTTCCAAAATCTACCATAAACTGGCGCACTTTTTCTTCTTTTTTAGATGGTCTTGGCACGCTGTTTAAATCGGCAAACTTATTCCATAAAGCCTTTGGGGCTAGTTCTCTTATTTCTTTACTCATTATTATATATTTTATCTTACAAAGTTACAGTTTTTATCCCTTTTTATACTAAAAAAATGTACTTTTGATTTAATGAATCCTTCTTTAAACAAAAAACTTAGCTTTTTTTTAGTAATCCAATTGGTATTGCTAAAGGTTTTAGCTCATTTCCCTGAATTTATCACGAAATACTACAGTAATGGTATTTACCCATATATCAGTAGGTTTGAGCGATTTTTATTTGGTAAAATTCCATTTTCTTTTGGCGATACATTGTATATTTTTGCTATCATTTTTTTAAGCTATCATTTTTATAAAAACTACAAGCAAAAAACAGTATTCCACTTAAATACTTTATTTAATTTTACGGCTTATTTAAGTATTATCCTTTTTATATTTCAACTATTTTGGGGATTAAACTATCTAAGAACACCGCTATATAAAACATTAGCTTTAGACAAAAAAGATGTTACAAAAACTGAGTTAATTAGCTTTACCAATTCATTAATTCTTCGGATAAATAGCCTGCAAAAAGCCATTACAACTAATGATACTATCGCAGTAACAATGCCTTATGATTTTGCTACTATTTTTAATAAATCTAGCAATGGTTATCAAGCTATCAAGCCTTTATTTTCGGGGATAAACACTACTGCTATTTCCATAAAAAAATCAATGCTTAGCTTACCACAAATTTATTTGGGTTTTACAGGTTACCTCAACCCATTTACAGGAGAAGCACAAGTAAACTACCTTATTCCTAAACTAAATCTTCCTGCTACAACTTGTCACGAAATGGCGCATCAAATGGGTTATGCTAGCGAAACTGAAGCTAATTTTATAGGCTATATGGCAAGTATTCATAATAGTGATTTGTATTTTCAATATTCGGGTTATTTTATGGCTTTGCGTTATGCTTTAAACGAAATTCACTACAAATACCCTGATGATTTTGAAGGAATTTACAAAAGCATTAACAAAGGAATTATTAAAAATCAAGAAGAAATTATTGCTTATTATAAAAAATACCAATCCCCTTTTGCTGCACATTCTAGAGATTTATACGACTTTTATTTAAAGGCTAATAATCAAGAAAAAGGCATCAATAGCTATAAATATATGGTGTATCTTTTGGTGAAATACGATAAAAACCTAAGACTGTAATCATTATAAATCTTATTAAATAAAAATACCATAATATCTTTTTTTAATTAAAAAAAACATTTAACTTTGCATTATCTAATTAATAAAAATGTTAAAAAAACAAATTCTTGGCTTAGCCTTTAGTTTACTTTACGTTTTAGCAATGGTAAAACCGATACTTCCTGTGCTAGAATATTATGCAAACTATGACTATATCGCTAATGAATTGTGTATTAACAAAGACAAACCCTACTTAGAATGTAATGGTAAGTGTTATTTGAACCTTGAAGAAAAACGGATAAATGGTAATGACACACAAAGCCATCAAATACCACTTGTTAATATGAGTGATTATCCTGTTTCGCCTATTACTTTTCTAATGATTTCTATTCCTGTAAACTATCAACTAGCAGCACCAACTGCTACAACCGATTTTAAAGAAAATTTAAATAAAAGTAGGCTTTTACTTAAAGGTACTTTTCATCCTCCTCAATTTTTAGCTTAATAAAATACCATAATACACTAATTCATTTTAGTTGTATGCTTATGGTGTTTCGCTACAAGAAAATTTTTTAATCTTACTAGAATTACTTTTTTAGCAAAACTATGCTTTATTTGTAATATCATTAGTAATATAAAAAAATGTAGCGCGGTTTTTAATTAAAGCATTTTTATAGAATACATTATAACAAATGTGTTTTATAACGTGTCACTTTATCAAATAAAAAACTAATAGTACTTCACAAAAAAAGTATTACAATAACTATAATTAAGATGAAAAAATCAACAATTTTCAGCGTGTTATTAGTATTAATAACAGCAATGGGCTTTGCTCAAAACAGCATAAACGGAAAAATAATAACTAGCGAAACACAAGAACCAATTGCACTAGCAGTTATAAAATTAATCAAAACAAGTAATTATACCCTAACAGATGACAAAGGGAATTTTAGCATCAATGCTCCAGCAGGAAGCCTAGCGTCTATTTCGTTATTAGGCTATGAAACAGTGCAAGTTAGTCTAAAAAACAATATGACAATTCAGCTTAAAGAAAGCCCTATTTCTCTAGAAAACATAATAGTAACTGGAGAGAATATTTCGCAAGCTACCATTATTACTAATGAAGTGCAGCGTCTTACACAACCACGAAATGTAGCCGATATGTTTGGTGATGCAGTAGGTTTTGCCTTGGTAAAACGTAGTACCTACGCCATAGACCCTGTATTGCGATCTTTTAGTGAAGACCGTCTAAACGTACAATATGATGGCGGTATGAAAACCACTAATGCTTGCCCTAACAGAATGGATCCTGTAACAACACATATTGCCCCTGAAGAAGTAGAAAAAATAGAAGTAATTCGTGGTCCTTTTGCGGTACGCTTTGGAAGTAATTTTGGTGGTGTAATTAACTTACAATCTAAATCTGCTGCAAGCTACAAAGAAGGTATTCACGGCAATTTGGAAACGGGTTACGAAACTAATGGCAGTTCGTTTACTGGTCGTGGAGGATTTATTTATAAAAAGAATAAATTTGATTTTAATAGCAGTTTAGAATATCGTGATTATGGCAATTATACCGATGGAAATGGTGATACCGTTCCCGCTTCGTTTAATGCTTTAGACTACAGCATAAAAACAGGTTATAATGCACGCAAAAAGCAACGCTTACAGCTTACATGGCGACAAACTTTTGCCAAAGACATTAAACACGCAGGTCTTCCTATGGATTCGCCTAAAGATGATAGTTATCTCGTAGGATTAGATTATATCTATAAAGATCTAAGTCCCGCAGTAAAAAGCCTTAAAACAAAAATATACTATTCGTATGTTGATCATATTATGAATAATTATGATAGACCTAGTTTTATGCGAATTGCCGCTTCCACACCTGTACAGTCAGCAATGTATGGTGGAAAAATTGAGACATTTATTCAAAAAAATGAAAAAACCAATTGGTATGTTGGTATAGATATGGAAAACAAATCACGTGATGGAAACAAAAATCTAGAGATTAAAAAAAATATGATGGGAATGCCATTAAACCCGCATATTTTTAAAACATTAGATGTATGGCAACAAGGCTATATTACTGATTTTGGCATTTACATATCTGGTCAATATAATTTAGCAAACAGCATAAAACTTTCTTATGGTATGCGTAGTGACTTTGTTGCTGCGGGAATGAAAAAACCAAACCCTATGTTTGAAGGCGTTGTAGGTGGCAGTATTGCAGTTCAAAACGAAAGCAATATTAGTGGGTTTGTAACACTAAAAAAACGGTTTGATAATGGAGAATACCAGTTTTCTTTTGGTAGTGGCGTAAAAACAGGAACAATGACCGAGCGCTTTATCAACCGCTTTACATTAGGAAATGACCCTTATGAATTAATAGGAAACCCATACATAAAACCAGAACGCAACAACCAATTGGAATTTTCTGTTTCTAAAGATATAAACAACTTGAAAATTGGAGGAAATGCATTTTACTCCTTTATAAATGATATGATTATCGGAAAAATAGACCCTACAACGGCAAGCACAGGCATGTCTATGATGCCATTTGTGAAGCGTTTTGTAAATATATCAAGTGCTACACAATATGGTGCAGAATTTTTCACTACCTATCATTTTAATAATAACTGGAGTGCAAAAGCAGATTTATCGTATGTGTATGCACAGAACAATGACTGGAATGAGCCTTTAGCACATATAGCACCACTCAGAAGTCACTTAAATATCCGTTACCAAAAGAATAATTTTTGGGGACTTGCTGAAGGTAAATTTGTAAGTGACCAAAACCGTTTTGCGCCAAACGCTGGAGAAATGCGCACTGCAGGTTATGGTGTTTTCAATTTTAAAGCAGGTTATAAATTTACAGAAAAACTAAACTTAGGAATGTCTGTACTAAATATCTTTGATCGTGCTTATGCAGATCATATGAATTTTAGTTACAAAAACACTAGTCTAAACAGTGGTCGTGTACTAGAAATGGGACGTAATATTACTGCTCAGTTTACGTATAAATTTTAAAAAAATAAATTGATTGTTAGTTAAAAAAGCCTAGTAATTACATTTAATTACTAGGCTTTTAATGAATAATCAAAAATATAACTTCTTAGAAACAGTATT
>CAYPAK010000116.1:0-3925 GCA_964408665.1 uncultured Flavobacteriaceae bacterium
GAATCTACAAATTCTATTTTGTTAAATACTTGTAGGTCATCAATACCTTCTCCTACGCCAATATATTTTACAGGAATTTGAAATTGGTCAGAAATGCCAATAACTACACCGCCTTTTGCAGTACCGTCAAGTTTGGTTACGGCAAGCGAAGTAACATCGGTTGCTTTGGTAAACTGTTTTGCTTGCTCAAAAGCGTTTTGCCCTGTAGAGCCATCGAGAACAAGCATCACTTCGTGAGGAGCATCAGGAACTACCTTTTGCATCACACGTTTTATTTTAGTAAGCTCATTCATTAAATTTACTTTATTGTGTAACCTTCCTGCGGTATCTATTATCACAACATCTACATCTTGTGTAACAGCAGATTGCAAAGTATCAAAAGCCACAGAAGCAGGGTCAGATCCCATTTGTTGTTTTACAATAGGAATTTCCACACGTTTTGCCCAAATTTCTAATTGATCAATGGCAGCAGCACGAAAGGTATCGGCAGCACCGAGCATTACTTTTTTACCTGCTTTTTTAAACTGATTAGCCAGTTTTCCTATGGTTGTTGTTTTTCCTACACCATTTACACCAACAACCATTATTACATACGGTTTTTTATCTGAAGGAATAGTAAATTCGGTTTCGTTTCCGTGATTGGTTTTGGCTAGTAAAGCAGCAATTTCTTCGCGAAGTATTTTGTTTAATTCATCGGTACCAAGATATTTGTCTTTTGCAACACGTTCTTCTATACGGTCTATTATTTTCAAAGTAGTATTTACCCCAACATCCGAAGAAACAAGTACTTCTTCGAGATTGTCAAGCACATCGTCATCTACTTTTGCTTTTCCAGCAACAGCTTTAGAAAGTTTTGAAAAAAAGCTAGTTTTTGTTTTTTCTAAACCTTTGTCTAATGTTTCTTTTTTTTCTTTAGAAAAGAAGTTTTTAAATAATGCCATATTAGTATTGTATAATTTGAAACAAAAAAAGCTACTTTTAATATATAAAAGTAGCTAATATCTTATTGTCAAGTAGGTTTGATTATTTTTTTAAAAAATCTTTTACTTGGTCTGGATTCATTATTTTTTCAACAAACATGTAAGCACCTGTTTTAGGTGATTTTACCATTTTTATTGCTTTTGTCAAACGCTTTGCTCCAGTTTGTAACGATGCTACTGATTTCTTTGCCATAACTTAGTCTTATTTAATTTCTTTATGAACCGTCATTTTTTTAAGAATAGGATTGTATTTTTTAATCTCTAATCTATCAGGCGTGTTCTTTTTGTTTTTCGTTGTGATGTACCTAGAAGTACCAGGTTTTCCACTTGCTTTATGTTCTGTACACTCTAGTATAACTTGAACTCTATTTCCTTTTTTAGCCATCTTTTATCTATTTATTTGATGAATCCTTGTTCTTTTGCTCTTTTTACCATTTCTGTAATACCTAGGCGGTTTACAGATTTTAAAGCGGCAGCAGATACTTTTAAAGTAATCCACTTATCCTCTGTAGGTAAGTAAAAACGTTTTTTAATAAGGTTCACGCTAAATTTTCTACGTGTTCTATTCAATGCATGCGAAACATTGTTTCCCATCATCGCTTTTTTTCCAGTTAATTCACAAACTCTTGACATTTCTTTTATCTTTTTAATCTTGTTCTTAAAACAGTGTGCAAATTAAAGAAAATTATTTGAAACTAGCAAACATATTTTCTTCATTTTTATTAATTTTTTTTAGTAATAAATAAATAGCTTGATTTATAGCTCTTTTCACCACTTTATCTCGTGGTTGCCCGTAGTTATATATTTCGCTAAAAACGCCATTAGGGTGCGCAATAGCTATTACTACCGTGCCTAGTTCTGCATCTGCATCTCCTTTTGTAGGGCCTGCGTTTCCTGTAGTAGCGATAGCATAATCGCTTTGCATTATTTTTTGAGCACCAAGCGCCATAGCTTCGGCAACTTCTTTACTTACTACCGAATGTTTCGTGATTAACTCTTTGGGTACTTGAAGCACATCTTCTTTAATACGTGTAGCATAACTCACAATACTGCCTACAAAATAACTAGAAGATCCTGAAATACTCGTTAGTTCTCCAGCTAGTTTTCCTCCTGTAAAACTCTCGGCAGTGCTTACGGTTGCTTTGTTTTTGTTTAATGATTTTTTGAGTTGCTGTATAAGACTATCATCTTCAAAGCCTATAAAATTAGCTTCAATGAGCGGCATAAGCTCATCGCTAGCTGTTTGTATGGCTTTTTTTAAAGTTTCTTTATTCTCATGAAGTCCTGATAAACGCAAGCGTACTTTGCCATAGCTTGGTAAGTAAGCAAGTTTAATGAATTTAGGTAGAGCGTCTTCCCAACCTGCAATATCTTGGGCTAATTCACTTTCGCCTTTACCATAAGTAAGTATCGTTTGGTGAGCAATATGGGGTCTTTGGTATTTTTCTTGAAGTTTAGGTATTACTTTCTCACGTATTAAATGTTTCATTTCAAAAGGAACTCCGGGTAATGAAATTATGGTTTTTTCTTCTTGGTCAAACCACATGCCTGGAGCAGTTCCGTATTCATTAAATAAAACAGTAGCTTTGCTTGGTACTTCTGCTTGATGTTTGTTTATGGCAATGTATTTTAAATCATATTTTTTAAATATCGCTTTAACATGTTTTTCTATTTCAGGATAAAAAAGCATGGTATCATTAAAATAATTACACAGTGTTTTTTTGGTAATATCATCTTTGGTAGGTCCTAAACCACCAGTCAATATAATGATATCCGTATCTTTTTTAGCTTGTGTAATACTTTCTTTTATGGCTAATGCATTATCAGCAATAGAAAAAATTTGTTTTACATTTATACCAATAGTATTAAGCTCTTGAGCAATAAAAGCCGAATTAGAATCAACTATTTGCCCAATTAATATCTCATCGCCTATGGTAATAATGGTTGCTTGCATTACTTTATTTTTATATGAAAAGATTCGTTGTTTTCTAATGTGCCTACCAAAATATCTTCTTTAGTTACTTTGCCAACTCCTGCTGGTGTTCCTGTAAAGATAACATCGCCTTTTTTAAGAGTAAAAAACTGCGAAACATAAGCTATTAGTTCGTCTATTTTCCAGAGCATTGCTTTGGTGTTTCCATCTTGAACTAGCTGTTCGTTTATTTTTAATTGAAAAGAAAGGTTGTTTAAATCAAAATCAGTTTTAGGATAAAATTTACCAATAACAGCACTTCCGTCAAAGGCTTTTGCTTTCTCCCAAGGCAAGCCTTTTGCTTTGAGTTTGCTTTGTAATTCACGATCCGTAAAATCTATACCTAAGCCTATTTCGTCATAATATTTAGGTGCAAATTTAGAATCTATAAATTTTCCTACTTTGTTTATTTTGACTAAAACTTCGGTTTCATAATGAATTTCATTAGCAAAAGCAGGAATAAAAAAAGGTATTTTCTTAGCTAAAATAGCGGAATCGGGTTTTAGAAAAACAACAGGTTCTTCTGGTCTTTCGTTGTCTAATTCGGCTATATGTTTGGCGTAGTTTCTACCGATGCAAATTATTTTCATAGCAAAATTTATTAATCAGATTATCCGCCTATTTGTAGGCTTTTTAATTTAATGGCAGTTAATACTTTTTTAGTATAAAGCGGAAAGTCTGCATTTTGAATCCAGTTGTAATAACCGGGTTCTTTTTCTAATACATCACTTACTAAACGCCCTTTGTTTTTTCCAAAACCAAAAACTTCATTATTATCTTCATCATAAACAATAAAACCTGCAAAATCTACCGTTCTGCGTTGTGTGGTATATTGGCTAAGGCTTTTCATGTCTTTTGGTAAATCATCATAGCGTTCTAACTGTGCTTTGAGCACTTCGTAAGTGGCTTTGCTGTCTGCTTCGGCAGCATGAGCATTGGTTAAATCGCCATCGCAATAAAATTTATAAGCAGC
>CAYPAK010000116.1:4025-5792 GCA_964408665.1 uncultured Flavobacteriaceae bacterium
GTTGGGTTTACGCGCCAAGTTTTTGTTTCTTCCTTTCCGTCAGGATGTACTTTTACAATAGCTATTTCTACTATTCTGTCTTTAGAAATGTTAGTTCCTGTGGTTTCGAGGTCAAAAAAGCAAATGGGTTTGGTAAGTTGTAATTTCATTAGTTGAGTTCAAAATTATTAAAAAACAAAAGTAAAACAATTAAATCAATTCTTTTTAATTTTTCGTAGCTTTGTGATTATTAAAAAGGTAGTACTAATTTTATTAGATATAAAACTATGAAAAAAATATTTTTAACAATATTAGTGTTTTCAGCATTACAAGTAATAGCTCAAACAGGACACGTAATGCCTGCTATAGGCGCTGCGAGTACAAGTGTAGCAGGAGTTGCAGTTGCACAGCCCACTTCTGTAGATGGTGCTTTGATGTGGAATCCAGCAACATTAAGCGTTTTTAAAGGAAAAATACTCAATGTAAATGCTACAGCATTATTAGCAAACCCTGTAGTTTCTTCTACGTATGGAGCAATGAGTGGCGAAACAAAAAGTGATACAGGTTTATCAGTAGTTCCTGCAATATCTTACGCTTATGGTAAAAAAGACAATCCAAATACCTACGCGGTATTTTTGCGTGGTGTAAGTGGTTTTGGAGTAGATTACGCGGAGAGCACAACGAATCCTATAACCAATGCAGGTGTTTTTGGGCATATAAAATCACAATATCAGCTAATGCAATTAGGGGTAACTTGGGCGTACCAATTTAACAAAAAACTAAGTATTGGTTTGAGCCCTATATTTGATGTAGCAACATTAGAAATAGCGCCAAACCCTACAGCTCCGCCTAATGCAATGGGCTATCCACGAAGTGAAAAAGCAGTAACTAACGGCTTGGGAATGGAATTTGGTGTGCATTATGATATGACCGATAGAAAGGGTAGGGGTTTTAAGTTTGGTGCATCTTATAAAACAGTTCAAAATATGGGCGATTTCACTTTTAAAAATACCAATAATGATGGTTCTGATGCAGGATATAGCACTTTGAATATGGATTTCCCAGCGATTGTTTCTCTAGGAGTTGGTTACTCTAGTAAATATTGGGACTTTGGTTTTGATTATCGTACTATTAATTATGTAGAAGCGCCAGGTTTTAATGGTGGATACTGGAAAAGTAATGGAACAGTAAGCGGTTTTGGATGGGAAAATAGTGAGGTTTTTGCTCTGGGAGCTTCCTATCATAAAATAAAATTTAAGCGTAAAAGAAGAAAACACCGTAGTAAAGATAAAGCTAAGCCACGTTTTTACACAAGATATCCTTTGGTAGTTCGCGCGGGATTTGTGCATAATACCAATCCTGTAAGTAAAGAAAGAGCCTTTTTGTCTTCGGCAGCACCTGCAATTATAGAAAACGAAGCAACGGCAGGTTTTAGTTATCGTTTTTCTAAGAAATCAACGTTTAATATGGCTTTCCAGTACGGTTTTGAAAACTCGGTTACTGGCGCCATGCTAAGCCCAGGTTTGGCATCACAAACCAATCCGCTTGGTGTAGTGCCTAATTCTAGTGTTACACACACGATGAGTACTATGATGGTTTCCTTTGGAATTACGGTTAATTTTGAAGATTTATCAAAAAAATAAAAAAACGCTTGTTAGTTTAGAAATAAGCAACTATATTTGCACTCCTTTAAAACAAGGATTATATATTAATCTTTACAATTAAAGAAAAACGGCCTCGTGGCGCAACTGAATAGCGCACTTGATTACGGCTCAAGAGGTTACAGGT
>CAYPAK010000117.1:0-5769 GCA_964408665.1 uncultured Flavobacteriaceae bacterium
TCAAGGCTAAGATAAGTGCCTTTTTCTTTTACATCTTTGGTAAATTGAGCAACGGTTTTGTTAAGTTCTGTAAGAATTTGCTGTTTAAATGGAGCAACAACATGATGGACAGGACATGGTTTATCATCACTACATTGTTTAAGACCTATAAAACAACCAGTAAATACTTCTTCTTCGTCTATAAAATGAATAATATTTAATACGGTTTTTTCGAGCTTATCTTTAGCTAAATAAAAACCGCCTTGTGGGCCTTTTACTGAATTGATTATTCCTCCTTTTGCAAGTTGTTGTAATATTTTTGCAATAAAATATTGCGGAAGATTTACATTTTTGGCAACTTCTTTAGAACCTAATTTATTATCAACACTAGCGTTTTCGGCTAAATAAATTACAGCACGAATAGCATATTTTGAAGCATTTGTTATCATAGCAGTGTGTTATTTACAACAAAGATAATAAAATATTTTCAGTATTTTATTATAAAAACTATTTTAATAAATCAGGTCTTCGTTCTTGAGTTCTTTTTACAGCTTCTTCTTGCAGCCATGTATCAATTTTAGGAAAATTTCCAGAACGTAAGACCTCAGGAACAATTAAGCCTTTATATTCTGCGGGTCTTGTATATACAGGAGGAGCAAGGAGATTATCTTGAAAAGAATCACTAAGTGCCGATGTTTCGTCACCAAGAACACCAGGAATCAAGCGCACTATACTGTCTGTAAGTACTGCTGCTCCCAATTCTCCACCACTAAGTACATAGTCACCAATAGATATTTCTTTGGTGATATGTAATTCCCGTACACGTTCATCAATACCTTTATAATGTCCTGCAAGTATTATAATATTTTTATATAAAGACATTTTGTTGGCAATTCCTTGGTTTAAAGTCTCTCCATCTGGTGTCATATATATGATTTCATCATAACTACGTTCTTGTTTTAACTGGCTAATGCATTTGTCTATAGGTTCAATCATAAGTACCATTCCTGATGTGCCACCATAAGGAGCATCATCTATCTGGCGGTATTTGTTTTTGGAATAATCACGTAAATTATGAATGTGAATTTCTACTAAGCCTTTATTTATGGCGCGTTTTACTATAGAATGCCCAAAAGGACTTTCTAGTAACTCAGGGACGGCACTAATTATATCTATTCGCATTTTTTAATAGTAGGTATAACGTCTTACTTGTGCTATATATTTAGCTAAGCGAATTACTTGATGACTGTAACCATATTCATTATCATACCAAACATAAATAATTGCATTTTTTTCATTATCATCAACTATTGTTGCATTACTATCATAAATTGCAGGTTGTGCAGATCCAATAATATCTGAAGATACTAATTCGTTATTGAGTTCGTATTTTATTTGCTCTACCAAATCACCTTCTAAAGCATACTTTTTCATAGCCGTATTCATAGCATTCACAGATGTTTTGCGTGCTAACTCTAAGTTAAGAATAGCTAATGAACCATTAGGTACAGGGACACGTATCGCATTAGATGTAAGTTTATCTTTCATAGCGGGTAATGCTTTTGCAACTGCTTTTCCAGCTCCAGTTTCTGTAATAACCATATTAAGAGCAGCTGCTCTTCCTCTACGGTATTTTTTGTGCATATTATCTACTAGGTTTTGGTCATTTGTGTAGGCATGTATTGTTTCTAAATGCCCCCTTGTTATCCCAAAAGTATCATTGATTACTTTTAAAACAGGAGTTATAGCATTAGTAGTACACGATGCAGCAGAAAATATAGAAACTTCATCAGGATTATGCTCTTTGTGGTTTACACCATATACAATATTAGGAACGCCTTTTCCAGGAGCAGTAAGTAATACTTTTGCAGCACCTTTGGCAACTAAATGCCTGCTTAATGCTTCTTTATCTCTAAAAGCACCTGTATTATCTATTATTAAAGCATTATTTATACCATAACTTGTATAATCTATATCTTCGGGGTTTGAAGCGCTAATCATGTGTACGGTTGTACCATTAATGATTAATGCATTATTTGCTTCATCTATACGTACTGTACCTGGAAAATGACCATGTACGGAGTCTGTAAGTAGGAGTGAAGCTCTTTTTTCTAAAACTACTTTATCTATTGTTCCTCGTGTAACTATTGCTCTAAGTCGTAGTTGTTTTCCTTTGCCTGTTCGCGTCATTAATTCGCGTGCCAATAAGCGACCAATTCTACCAAAGCCATAGAGCACAACATCTTTGGGTGTAATAGGAGTTGAACTAGTTATGTTAGTCAGTTTTGAAGCTAAAAAAAGTTCGGGACTTGCAAAATCTGCTTCTTCAAGATGATATTCGTAAGCAAGTTTACCAATATCTATTTTTGCTGGTGGAATTTTTATATTTTCAATTGTTTTAGCTATTAATAAGGTGTCAAAGACAGAAATAGATTTTTGTACAAAGTCTCCAGCATATTGATGTAATTGCATGATTTCGCTTACATTTTTATCTATAAGTTGATTTCTAAAAAAAACCAATTCTATATTATGGTCATACCATAAATCACTAATTATTTTAATGAATTCTACCGTAGCTCTTCTTCTGTCTGTTTGGAATACAAGTTCTTGTTCGTAGTTACTAGTCATAGTTGTGTGTTATTTTGTGACAAAGGTAAAAGAATTATATCTTTATATAAAAGATTTGCTTTTAAATTTTGCATAAAAAAAATGGTTACCTTTACAAGTAACCATTTTTAGTTTTATAAGAAATAGGATGATTATTTGTTATCCATTTTCTTTTTAAGATCAGCTAATACATCTAAGTCTCCTAATGTAGATTTTTCTACATTTTGAGCTACTTTTTTAGCTGCTGTTTTTACATTTCTTTCTTCTTGTTCTTTGAACGTTGAAGTGTGAGAAACAACAATACGTCTTATCTCTTTGTTGAATTCAAGTACTTTGAAGTCTGTAGAATCTCCTTTTTTCAATTTAGAATCATCTTCTTTTACAAGATGTCTTCCAGGAGCAAATCCTTGAACTCCATCTGCAAATTGTACCATTGCACCTTTGTCAACTATTTCTACAACTTCACCTTGATGAACAGAACCTTCAGTATAGTTTCCTTCGTACTCATCCCAAGGATTTTCAGTAGTTTGTTTGTGTCCTAAACTTAGTTTACGACCTTCTTCATTTAGTTCTAGAACTACAACATCAAGTTTATCACCAACTTTTACAAATTCTGATGGATGTTTGATTTTTTTAGTCCAAGATAAATCAGATATATAAACTAATCCGTCTATTCCTTCTTCTAATTCAACAAATACACCAAAGTTAGTATAGTTTCTTACAGTACCTGTAAGTTTAGTTCCAACAGGGTATTTTTTGTCAATATCTTTCCAAGGATCTTCATTAAGTTGTTTCATACCTAATGACATTTTGCGTCCTTCTCTATCTAAAGAAAGTACTACTACTTCTATTTCATCACCAACTTTTACAAAGTCTTGTGCTGAACGTAAGTGTGTAGACCAAGACATTTCAGAAACGTGAATTAATCCTTCTACTCCAGGAGCAATCTCTACAAATGCACCATAATCTACAAGTACAGATACTTTACCTTTTACTTTATCACCTTCTTTGATGTTTTCATCAAGAGCTTCCCAAGGATGTTTAGCTAATTGCTTAATACCTAATTGGATTCTTGTTTTATCTTCATCAAAGTCTAAGATTACTACGTTTATAGTTTGATCTAGCTCTACAATCTCACTTGGATGATTTATTCTACTCCAAGAAAGGTCTGTAATATGTACTAATCCATCAATTCCTCCAAGGTCAACAAATACACCGTAAGAAGTAATGTTTTTTACAACACCTTCTAGTACTTGTCCTTTTTCTAATTGACCCATCATTTCTTTACGTTGCTCTTCTAAATCAGCTTCAATAAGTGCTTTGTGAGAAACTACGATATTTTTGAATTCGTGGTTAATTTTCACAACTTTGAATTCCATAGTTTTATCTACGTATTGGTCGTAGTCACGGATAGGCTTAACATCTATTTGTGAACCTGGTAAGAAAGAGTCAATACCAAATACATCTACAATCATTCCACCTTTAGTTCTACTCTTAACGTAACCTTTTACAATTTCTTCATCTTCGTGAGCTTTTATTACTCTATCCCAAGCCATTACAGCTCTTGCTTTACGATGAGAAAGCACTAATTGTCCATTTTTATCTTCTGGACTATCTACCATTACATCTACAGTATCACCAACTTTAAGATCGGGGTTGTATCTAAATTCATTTAAAGATATTACACCTTCAGATTTGGATTTGATATCAATAATTACTTCTCTTTCTGTAATAGTACTTACAGTTCCAGTAATGATGTCACCTCTGTTAAGTGCAGGAATTGGGTCTTCTTCTAATAATTTTTCAAAAGATTCACGTTGTGCTGCATCAGCAGTACCAACACCTTGTTCATAATTATCCCAATCAAAATCAGCTAAAAACTGACTTGGATCTACTTTAGGAGCTTCTTCTTTTACTGCTGTTTCAGCTTCCGCTTTCTTTTCAGCTTTAGGAGCTTCTTCTTTTACTTCCTTTTTAGCTTCAGTTTCTTTTTCAGCTTTAGGCGCTTTTTCTGCTACATCATAAATTGCTTCTTTTTTGAAGTCAACTGTAAGTAAGTAATAGAAAATAGCACGATACTTGTTTTTGTTTGAAGTCCCCATTTTTTCGCAAACAGCATTAACTGCAGCGTCTAATGCTTCACCATTTTCTAATCCTAATTTTTTGATTAAGAAATTTTTCTTTACGGTTTCTTTTTCTGAATCATCAGAACATGAAACTACTTCAGCATCTTTTTTGTAGATAGAAGGACCTAATCCTTTTGTTACTGCTGCTAATAAATCTTTGTCAAAGCTTAATCCTAGCTTTTCCATTTCACCGGCATATTGCTCGATTTTTTCTTGTAATTTAGACATATGTCTATAAAATTTGTATCCTATTGTTTTTTAGATTTTTATGTGGAAAACAATACGAGTTTTTAATGATAAAATTAACTCACTTTTCATAATCTTTTTATGCCACACGAAAAGTGGCTGCAAATATAAGTATTTTTTAATTTAAATCATCTTATAATCCTTTGAAAATCAATTTTATGTTTGATTAAAAAAAAATAATTTAATCAAAATTTATAATTAATTGAAAATCAATAGATTAATTTTTTATAAAAATTAAAAATATATAGCAAATTCCTTGACAAGCCCTATGTCGATATTGTATATTTGCAACCTAATTATAAAATAGTATATTTATGAAGATGAAATTATCACGTTTTACACTTAATTTGCCAGATGAATTAATTGCAAAATATCCAACAGAAAATAGAGATGAATCCCGTTTGATGGTTGTCAACAGAGAAAAAGGAACAATAGAACATAAAATGTTTAAAGATGTAATAGACTATTTTGATGAAGGAGATACATTTGTCTATAATAATACTAAAGTATTTCCTGCACGTCTTTTTGGAAATAAAGAAAAAACAGGTGCAAGAATAGAAGTGTTTTTGTTGAGAGAACTAAACCCTGAAACTAAACTCTGGGATGTACTTGTAGATCCTGCTCGTAAAATACGTATTGGTAACAAACTCTATTTTGGTGATGATGAATTGGTAGCAGAAGTAATAGATAATACTACTTCAAGAGGGCGTACACTACGCTTTTTGTATGATGGTACTTACGAATCATATCGTGAAAAACTTAATAAATTAGGCGAAGCGCCTATACCAAAAAAACTTGGTAGAGATGTAGA
>CAYPAK010000118.1:0-5713 GCA_964408665.1 uncultured Flavobacteriaceae bacterium
TATCCTGCAGCTGCATATAAAGTTACGGCTAAGATAAAGGATATTCTAAATGATTATGATAGCTATGAAGGTAAAGAAGTAACCCTTGCAGGGAGAATAATGAGCCGTAGAATAATGGGGAAAGCCTCGTTTGCCGAACTCAAAGATTCTAGCGCACGCATGCAAATCTATGTTAATAGAGATGAGATTTGCCCAAGCGAAGATAAAACCATGTACAATACGGTGTTTAAAAGTCTGCTAGACCTTGGCGATATTATAGGCGTTACAGGAACTGTTTTTAAAACTAAAGTAGGTGAGCCTTCAGTAAAAATAAGCAAGCTAACGGTTTTGTCTAAATCATTGCGCCCGCTTCCTGTGGTAAAAACTGATGCTGATGGAAAAATACACGATGCTTTCTCAGACCCTGAACTTCGTTACAGACAGCGTTATGTAGATTTAATAGTAAATGACCATGTAAAAGAAACGTTTATAAAACGCACCAAAATAACCAATACTATCCGTCAGTTTTTTAATGAACGTGATTATATAGAAGTAGAAACACCTATTTTGCAAGCTATTCCTGGAGGAGCTGCCGCAAGTCCGTTTGTAACGCATCATAATGCTTTAAATATCCCGTTGTATTTGCGTATTGCTAATGAATTATACCTAAAACGTCTTATTGTTGGTGGTTTTGAGGCTGTTTATGAGTTTGCTAAAGACTTTAGAAATGAAGGGATGGACAGAACACACAATCCAGAATTTACCGTTATGGAGCTTTATGTAGCTTACAAAGACTACAACTGGATGATGGCTATGACCGAAGAATTATTAGAAAAAGTAGCTTTGGCTGCTAATAATGAAACAACGGTTACTTTTGGCGAACACAAAATCAACTTTAAAGCGCCTTACGCTCGCGTGCCTATTTTAGAAGCTATAAAAACACATACAGGTTTTGATTTAAATGGTAAAGATCAAAAGGAACTAATAGCCATTTGTAAAGAATTGGATATTGAAGCCGATGAAACGATGGGTGTAGGAAAATTAATAGACGAGATATTTGGCGAAAAATGTGAGCATTTATACATACAGCCTACATTTATTACTGATTATCCTAAAGAAATGAGTCCGCTTTGTAAAGAACACCGCGATGATGCTAGACTAACCGAGCGTTTTGAACTAATGGTTGCAGGTAAAGAACTGGCAAATGCCTATTCGGAACTTAATGACCCTATAGACCAAAAAGAACGATTTGAAGAACAGTTAAAGCTATCTGAAAAAGGAGACGATGAGGCTATGTTTATAGACCAAGATTTTGTGAGAGCCTTAGAATACGGTATGCCGCCCACTTCGGGTATCGGTATCGGTATAGACCGTTTAACGATGTTTATGACTAATAATGCCTCCATACAAGAAGTGCTGTTTTTCCCACAAATGAAGCCAGAGGTAAAAAGCAAACCACTTACCGAAGAAGAAAAAGCAGTTTTAGCATTATTAAAAGAAAATACACCTGTTGATTTAGCTATTTTAAAAGAAAAAGCAGGTTTATCTAATAAAAAATGGGATAAAACTATAAAAGGATTAACCAAAAATCAACTCGCCAAAGTTAGTAAAACTGATAATGGCATAATTATTGAGCTATTAAAATAAATAATAAACGATTAAAATTTTGATAAAAAAAGCACTATTATTAATATCACTAACTACTACTTTATTTTCTTTTGCTCAAAAGGACAGTATTTATTATTTCAAAGGGAACTTTGCACCTGCTACAAAAAAAACAGCAGCTCAATACAATGTATTAAAAAACATTAGTGAAAAATCATTTATACTCACCACACATAATAAACGTGATAAAAAATGGTGGAAAATTAATGAAGAAAAGATAAAAATCATAAGCGATAGTGTTTTAGAAATTAAACAATATAAAAACGACAAATTAGAAGCTACATTTACTAGAAAATTTATTAAGGCTAAAGATAATTTATATAATTACACAACATTTGATGATAAAGGAAATATCATTGAAAAAGGAAAAACTGAAACAAAAATTCCATTGAAAAAAAATGGTGAGATAACAAGCTATTATAGCTCTGGAATAATAAAAGAAACAGCAAATTATAAAGATGGTGTTTTTATATCAAACAAAAAGTTTACAAGAACAGGAGAACAATATACAGAAAACATATGTCCTCTTCCCGATAAATATCCAAAAATTACTCATGGAATGAGTAGTACTCTTGCAAAGCATTTCCTAAAAACATTCAATTATCCTGAAGCTGCAGAAACAGCAGGTATAGTAGATCGCGTATATATTTCATTTACACTAACCGAAAATCTAAATATTACAGATGTTATTGTAATTAAAAGTAAACATAAAATATTTGATGACGAGGTGATTAAAACTGTTAAACTATTTAAACCCAAAGGAAAACCTGCTATTTTAAACGGAAAGAGCGTTAGTATAGCATACGTAATTCCTATGACATTCAATATGCAAATTAAAAATAACCCTAATAAATAATCAAAAAAATGAAAAAAATGAAAAAATCATTACTATTACTACTATTAGTAGCAACAACCTTTAGCTTTGGTCAAAGTGCCAACTTAGATAGAGCGTACTTTAAAGTACGTTACACTAGGCTGCCAGCAACCCCTATCCTAGATGCTAGCAAAAGAACGTACAGTACAAACAATAGTCAACTTTATGTCGCTGGATTTAGTCAAACAGACGATGCAACGCTAACTATACATTATCAGTTTGATGAAACAAACGCCCAATTTATAAAAATAGGCAAAAGAGAAGATGTAAAAAAAGATAAGGAAGGAAAAGTAATTTCAAGAAAAATGTACTATTCGGCTATTTCTCAATACACGTCTTCAGGAAGTTTTTCTGTGAAAAATGCAATTACTGGAAAAACACATAGACACCCTTTTTTCTATAAAGATGAAGATAAAAGCAGTGAGTTTGACACCTATTCTAAAGCAGTAGAGGACTATAGAAGAAATAAATACGATCTCAAAAACCAATATGAAAAAAAACATAGAGATGCTATGATAAGAGAATCTAATGATTATTTAAGTACTAATTATGGTTATCCTATCAATAAATTTAAAGGTGTTTTTTGGATACTCGGTAAGAAAAAACATCCAGAATATGCTAAACATAGAGCTAACTATGAAAAAGCTAAGGAAATTTTCTCCAAAATGAAAGCAGATGAACCTATAGATGATATCAAAAAAGAATTACAACCTGTTATCGATTATTTTATAGCTACAGCAAAAAAATATGTAGGGAAGAAAAAAAGAATGCGTAAAATGCGCTATGCTAGTTACTACAACCTAGCAGCAATTTATTACTACCTAGATAATCCTGCTAAGACTAAAGAATATGCAGAAAAACTTATTGCTAATGATTATGACAAAAAAGATGGAAAACATTTTATTAGAATAGCCGATAAACTACAGGCTCGTTTTAATGTAAATAAAACTACCTCACGTCACTTTAAAGTAAATCCTTAAGTAATTTTACGTTTAGACACTAAAGAAGAAGTGCTTGCTTATCTTATTATTAAAGCTACTATACGAACCGTTATTCCTAGTAATAACATTGCTAAAATTGGTTATAGTGTAGATTTAGAAGTTACTGATAATAGTGGTAAGAAAGCCCAAAAAGATATAAACCACAGAAAAGCCACCATTAGGTGGCTTTTTCTATTCAAATAATTCCTGTATTTTATGAGCTATTTTTCAGTTTCTAGTTGTAGCAATAGTTAATAGTTTTTTAGAAAAAAAACTAACTCACTTGTTCGCCATCTTTAGCATCATCGCTATCGGGCATAACAAAAGTAAGTTTTCCATCAGGTGTTTCTGCCATAAGTATCATGCCTTGACTTTCTACGCCTCTTAGTTTTCGTGGTGCAAGGTTTACCAATACCGAAACGCGCTGTCCTATGATTTCTTCGGGCTTAAAGCTCTCTGCTATTCCAGAAACAATAGTGCGTTCTTCTAAACCAATAGATACTTTTAGTTTGAGTAGTTTCTTGGTTTTTGCTATTTTTTCTGCTTCGAGTATCGTTCCAATACGAATGTCTAATTTTGTAAAATCATCAAAAGTAATAGTGTCTTTTATAGGTTCTATGGTTTTGTTTGCCTGTTCGTTTGCTTGGCGTGAAGCGGCTAATTTATCTAATTGCTTTTGCACATCTTCATCTTCAATTTTTGTAAATAACAAAGCTGGTTTTGCTACTATTTTATGTCCAATAGCTATTAATTCTTCTTGCTTTGTTACATCATCCCATTGCAAATTGTCAGCTAACTGTAAAGTATCTTTTAGCTTTTTTGCGGTAAAAGGTAAAAATGGTTCTGCTAGTACGCTTAAAGCTGTTGCTATCTGCAAGGCTACATACATTATAGTTTCTACACGTTCAGGATTTGTTTTTATCTGTTTCCAAGGCTCTTCATCGGCTAGGTATTTATTACCTAAGCGCGCAAGGTTCATAAAGGTGTTAAGCGCTTCTCTAAAACGGTAACGATTTATAGATTTATCCATATCACCAGGAAATTCTTTAACCGAAGCTAAGGTGTCTTTATCTACGCTTGTAAATTCATTAGGCGAAGGTACAATACCATCATAATATTTATTAGTAAGCACTACAACACGGTTAATAAAATTACCAAAAACAGCAACTAATTCATTGTTATTTCTAGCTTGATAGTCTTTCCAAGTAAAATTATTATCTTTAGTCTCTGGTGCATTTGCGGTAAGAACGTAACGCAAAACATCTTGCTTATCAGGGAAATCTTCTAGGTATTCGTGCAACCAAACTGCCCAATTACGTGAAGTAGAAATTTTGTGGTCTTCTAAGTTTAAAAACTCATTAGCAGGCACATTTTCTGGTAATATAAACGAACCTTCTGCCTTGAGCATTGCAGGAAAAATAATGGCGTGAAACACGATATTATCTTTACCTATAAAATGTACTAGCTTGGTATCTTTATCTTTCCAATAGGGTTCCCAATCGCTGTTGTTTTCTTGTGCCCATTCTTTACTTGCAGAAATATAGCCAATAGGCGCATCAAACCAAACGTAAAGCACTTTTCCTTCGGCATCTGGAGCAGGAACGGGTATTCCCCAATCTAAATCTCTAGTTACAGCTCTTGGTCTTAAACCGTCATCTAACCACGATTTTACTTGTCCAAGCACATTGGGTTTCCAGTCTTTTTTATGTCCTTCTACTATCCATTCTCTAAGCCAAGATTCGTATTCATTGAGTGGTAAATACCAATGTTTTGTTTTTTTGAGCGATGGTACATTTCCTGTAATGGCAGATTTAGGGTTGATTAAATCAGTAGCGTTATGCGAAGTTCCACATTTTTCGCATTGGTCGCCATAACTTTCTTCATAGCCGCATTTGGGGCAAGTACCTACTACAAATCTATCTGCTAAAAACTGATTAGCTTCTGCATCATATAATTGTTCGTTGGTTTCTTCTATAAACTTACCATTATCATAGAGTTTTTTAAAGAAATCACTCGCTGTTTCAAAATGGGTTTTGCTTGTTGTTCTAGAATAATGGTCAAACGATATACCAAAAGTTTCAAAAGAACTTTTGAGCATATTATGGTATTTATCTACCACTTGTTGAGGTGTAATACCCTCTTTTTTTGCTTTTATAGTAATAGGCACGCCGTGCTCATCACTTCCTCCTACAAAATGCACATCTTTTCCTTTTGC
>CAYPAK010000119.1:0-5687 GCA_964408665.1 uncultured Flavobacteriaceae bacterium
AAAACGGCTGCTTTGAAGCCTACAAAAAAGTAATTAATAAAATAGCTGATTTGGTTTTGGAAATCAATCCAACTTTTCAATATGCGCACATGTTAGTCACTACAGTTATTGAAGGCGCACAACAACAACAGTATTATATTAACCATTTACCTTCATTAACAGATAATGCAAAAGTAGAAGATACCATTGCTACTTTTTATAATGAAATGGTTTTTAAAATGATAAAAAAATAAATTATGACAGAATTAGCAAGTGTAATAATATTCGGAATTTTAGCGCAATGGTTTGCATGGCGCTTTAAGATACCTGCCATTTTACCATTATTATTAATTGGTTTATTAATTGGCCCTTTTTCTACTTTTTTCACCGAAGATGGGTCTAAATGGTTAGAGCCAATTTGGAATGGCACAAAAGGACTTTTTCCAGGACATAGTTTGTTTTATTTTGTGTCTTTATCTATTAGTATTATTCTTTTTGAAGGTGGTTTAACCTTAAAATTAAACGAAGTTAAAAATGTAAGTTCTGTTATCACAAAATTAATTACTGTTGGTTCTTTAGTTACTTTTATTGGAGCAGCTGTTGCTGTTTTTTATATTTTCAATTTATCTTGGGAAATCTCCTTTTTATTCTCGGCATTGATTATTGTTACAGGTCCAACGGTAATCACACCTATTTTACGAAATATCCCGATGAAACGTGATATTTCTGCTATTTTAAAGTGGGAAGGAATTCTCATTGACCCTGTCGGAGCTTTGGTTGCCGTATTAGTTTTTGAATTTATAAGTGTAGAAGAAGGTCACGCCTTTACAAAAACAGCACTAATTGAATTTGGTAAAATTGTGTTTTTTGGAGCAACTTTTGGTTTTGCTTTTGCGCACGCAATGGTATATTTTATCAAGAAAAAATTAATTCCACATTATTTATTAAATGCTTTTGCATTGGCAATGGTTTTGGGTGTTTTTGTACTTTCTGATACTTTTGCACATGAATCTGGCTTGCTAGCTGTGGTTGTTATGGGAATGGTTATTGGCAATATTGGCTTACCCAATTTAAAAGATTTGCTTTATTTTAAAGAAACTTTGAGTGTTTTATTGATTTCAATCTTATTCATTTTACTTTCTGCAAATATTAATATTGCAGATTTAGTTGCTATTTACCATTGGAATACCTTATGGCTCTTTTTAGCTATTGTTTTCTTGATTAGACCTATAGGTGTTTTTCTGAGTACTATAAATTCAAGTCTCAAAACAAATGAAAAATTATTTATAAGCTGGGTTGGTCCAAGAGGAATTGTAGCCGCAGGTATTGCTTCCTTATTTGGTTTAAAACTGGTTAATTTAGGTATAAAAAATGCCGAACTAATTACACCATTAGTATTTATGGTTGTATTAGGAACAGTAATGCTAAATGCTACAACTGCTAGATTTGTTGCTAAATTACTAGGTGTTTTCTTAAAAAAATCTAATGGCGTTTTAATTGTTGGCGCAGGAGGATTTTCAAGGATTATTGCCCAATATCTAAAAGAAAACAATAGACATGTTGTTTTGGTTGATGCTAATTATGACAATATACAAAAAGCAAAAGCATTAGGCATTGAAGCCATACAAGGCGATGTTTTTTCAGACGAATTAGAAAACAATATAGAACTTACAGATATTGGTTATTTAATGGCACTAACACCTAATGCAAAAATAAATAATCATTGTATTGCAAAATTTAAAGAACAGTTTGGAGAGCAAGGCAGTTTTAGGCTGATTTCTCCTGAAGAACGCAATAACAAAGCACTAAATCCTGAAGAAGGCTTATTTTCTCACACAGATGATTTTGTAAAATTAACTGATATTGTACGTAAAAATCCTCAAATTCATGAAATTGAAATTGAGTCTAAAACACATTATAAAGCACTCATTAACAAAGCAAGTAAAAACAGCAATATCGTAACCTTATTTATAAAATTAAAGAACGGCGATTTAAAAATAATTCACGCTAATGCTTTAGAGATGGACGAGATTAAAAAAGGAAATAAACTCATTTATATTGGAGAACAATTAAATTAAAAAAAACATGTTTAAAAAAATAGTACTTACACCATTACAGAAATTTATAAAAATTGAAAGCTTTAGCGGAATACTCCTTTTTGGAGCAACTATCATCGCTTTACTATGGGTAAATTCGCCTTTTGGTCATTATTATAATGATTTATGGCAATTAAAATTAGGATTTAGTTTTCACGATTTTGAACTAAAAAAGCCCTTGATTTTATGGGTAAATGATGGTTTAATGGCTATATTTTTCTTCCTAATTGGTCTAGAATTAAAAAGAGAACTTCTCATAGGCGAATTAAACTCATTAAAAAAAGCCTCTTTCCCTTTGCTTGCCGCTTTAGGCGGTGTGATTGTTCCTATTATTATATATTACATCTTAAACCAAAATCCTGAAACCGTAAAAGGCTGGGGAATCCCTATGGCAACAGATATTGCTTTTGCCTTGGCTATTTTGAGTTTATTAGGAAAACGAGTTCCTTTAAGTTTAAAAATATTTTTAACTGCTTTTGCCATCATAGATGATATTGCAGCGGTATTGGTAATTGCTATTTTTTATAGTGCAACTATCAAATGGATGTTAATTTTATACGCATTACTACTTATTTTATTCCTTGGTTTCTTAACTATTAAAGGTAAATATTCTAAAGAATTGAGTATTCCTGTTGCGGTGATTGTTTGGTTGTTATTTCTAAAATCAGGTATTCACCCAACCATTGCTGGTGTTTTATTAGCATTTACTATTCCTATTCGTCAAAAAGTGAATTTTAATTTATTTTCAAATATGCTTTCTACTATTTCTACTAAAATTTTGGGAGAAAAGCCTTCAGAAAAAGAGCAAATACTCTCTAAAGAGCAATTAATACAAATAGAAAACTTAGAAGAATTAACTGAGAAAGCACGTTCGCCATTACAATATTTAGAGCATCAATTACATAATTGGTCGGCTTATTTTATTTTACCCATTTTTGCTTTAGCAAATGCAGGAGTGCTTATTGATACCAAAATTAATTTTGATTATACTTTAATGTTTAACATTGCTTTTAGTCTTTTTGTAGGTAAATTTGTAGGTGTTGCGTTGGCTTCATATTTAGGTGTTAAATTAAAAATCACGGAACTTCCCAAAGGAGTGAATTTTAAACATATTTTAGGAATTTCTGCCATAGCAGGTGTTGGATTTACTATGTCTATATTTATAGATAATTTGGCTTTCGCTGGAGATGCATTACGAATTGACACCATTAAAATAGGAATTATCATTGGATCTGTAATTGCAGGAATTACTGGTTATAGTATCTTAAAATTCACAAACAAATAAGCACAAAAAAAGCCTTCAAAACTGAAGGCTTTTTCAAACAACTTTATTAATCTACTTAACTTATTTATCAGCTTTAAAACTTTGCATTTTTGTAATAGCATTTTTCACAATGCTAACTTGCTTTTGCAACGAAGCGCTATTACCTAAACCTTGCTTGGTTACAAGCAAATTATTCAACACAGGAACAAGCATTTTACTGATGCCATATTTAGCATATTTCTTACCTATATTTAGCATTTCATCTACAACTACTTGTGTAGCTTCGGTATTATCTGCATTTGCAATCCAGTCAAAACCTTTTTTCGCTGCCGCTCCATCATCGCCACGCATTACAGGATAAAGTCCTGCATATTTAGCAACAAGTGGCATAAACTGCTCTTGCTTCTCTCCTACCCAAACATCAAATAATGCTGTTTTTAAAGCGCCTTTTACACGCGTACCTAATGGATATTTTTTAAGCACTATTGCTGCTGTTTTCTTAGGATCCAATTGATACATTGCACGTATTCCAGCTCCTGCAACACTATATGATTTTGATTGCATTGCCTTTTCAAATAAAGCTTTATAATCTGCTACATTATTTAATTTTGCTAATGCTATCAAAGCATCACCTTTCACACGATTATCAGTATCATTAGCTGCTAAATCTGCTATCAAAGCTCGTACTTTTGAAGATTTATCTGCATTAACATTATCTAAAGCATATTGGCGTATTTCATAATACGGATCTTTTAATGCTTTTACAAAAATATCTTTTGCTTGTTTATTAGTCAAATGTTCTTTTAAATAATCTAAAGCATGTATTCTATCTTTATAAAGCGGCGCATGTTCATATTGAAAAACATAATTTTCTAGTGTTTTATCATCATTGATTTCTGCTAGTAATACTTGTCTTGCACCTACATTTACTAACTTTGGTTTTGTAGTATAATCAAATGTAAAATCTTGTGTAGCTTTATCAACAAAAACCTCATGTCTTTTTGCTACTTCATTTTCATAAACATCAATCATCAAAGGGAAATTAAATATTTTATCTCCTGTTTGTTTTAGATGAACAGTAACTTTTTTAGCTACATCATCATAAGTATAAGTAACATCCATTTTTATATGACCATTACCAAAGTACCATTGGTTAAAAAACCAGTTCCAGTCCTTACCTGTTACTTTTTCTACTGCCAAACGCCATTGATGCGCTTCTCCTGTTCCAAATTTATGAGCGGTTAAATATTCTTTCATCGCTGCTTTAAAAGCATCATTACCCATATAAGTGCGTAACATATGTAGTATTGCACCTCCCTTATTATAAGAAACAGCATCAAATACATCTTCACGACTAGCATAATGGAAACGCACCAAGTCTTTAGCTTCACTTTGGCTCATAAAATACATCTGTGTATCTTCATAAAGATGTGCATCTGCTTGGTCTTTACCATATTTATATTCATTCCAAAGTGTCTCACTATAATTAGCAAAAGATTCATTAACGGTAATATTACTCCAACTTTCGGCAGTTACCAAATCACCAAACCAATGGTGAAACAGCTCGTGAGCAATTACATTTTCCCAAGTATTTTCATCGGCTAGCATTCCTGCATCTTGATACGCTCTTTCTCCATGAAGTACTGCTGTGGTGTTTTCCATTGCACCACTTACATAGTCGCGCCCTACCATTTGCGAATATTTATCCCAAGCGTAAGGTACTCCTGTAAAATCAGAGAAAAACTGTATCATTTCTGGTGTTTTTCCAAATATCTGCTTTGCAAAAGGTTCATATTCTGCTTCTACATAATAGTTTACTGGTTTCCCGTTCCAAGAGTCTTTTACTACTTTAAAAGGACCTCCAGCCATAAACACCAAATATGGTGCGTGTTTTTGTTTCATTACCCAATGATCAGTACGTTTTCCTTTCTTGGCTTTTTTAGAATCTACTAATAACCCGTTAGACAATGTGGTGAAACTCTCTGGAACGGTCATGTAAATTTCGCTTGTTGTTTTTTGATTTGGACTATCTATAGTCGGAAACCAACAGCTACTTGATTCTGTTTCGCCTTGTGTCCAAAACTCAGTAGGTTTATCTTTTTCTGTTCCATCAGGGTTTATAAAATACAAACCTTTAGCATCACTTATAGCGGCACTTCCTTGCTGCGTTACTTTTTCTGGTTGTGCTACATAGTTTATATATACTTCGTAGCTTTCATCTTTAGCAAAAGTTTTCGGTAAAGCAATGGTCAATTTATCATTAGTATAATTATATTTTGCTTTTTTACCATTGACTTTTACAGTATTAATACGCATTGATTTTGCATCTAAAACTACGGTGTTTGTAG
>CAYPAK010000120.1:0-2892 GCA_964408665.1 uncultured Flavobacteriaceae bacterium
CTAGCCAGCTGAGCTACATCGGCTTTTCCATTACTTCAACTATTACGTTTTTGTAACGGACTGCAAAGGTAATAAGTTTTACTTTACTTCCAAATGTTTTTTGAAAAATTTTACTTTTTTTTCATTAACGCGCTCTTAGTTTTTCTTTTTTCTTCATTAATTGTCTTTTTAACGAGTCCGAAGCCTCCGCTACAGCCTCTTCAAAAGTTTTTGCTTTCTTTTTAGCAATCAAATCATTACCTGGTATTTCGAGTTTTATTTCTACTATTTTATTTTCTTTTTCACTTGTTTGCTCTACTTTTAAAAAAACATCTGCCATTATGATGTTATCAAAATATTGTTCTAATTTATTCATTTTTTTTGCTACAAACTCCAATAGTTTTGCATCAGCATTAAAATTTACGGCTTGATTTACTACTTTCATAATTCTATTGTTTAATTATTACTAAAAAATCTACTTATTATTTCTTGGATGTGCTTTTTTATAAGCATCCTTTAATTTTTTTATATCATTATGCACATATACCTGCGTAGAAGCAAGGCTTGCATGTCCTAATAATTCTTTTATTCCATTTAAATCTGCTCCTTCATTAAGCAGTTGTGTAGCAAAAGTATGCCTCAATATATGTGGACTCTTTTTTACCTTTGTACTCACTCGACTAAAATACAAATTTATTATACGATACACAAGTGATGGATATGTTTTTTTCCCTGATTTTGTTACAAATAAAGTAAGCACTTTATTATCAGTAATTTCTACACGAAGTGATAAATATTCTTTTAATTGAACAAGCATTTCTTCCAACAGCGGAATAATACGCTCTTTATTGCGTTTCCCTAATACTTTTAATTGCTTTGTGTAAAAATCAATATCCGAAATTTTTAAGTTAATCAATTCTGCCCTACGAATCCCTGTACTATATAATAGTTTAATCAATGTGATATCACGAACTGCTATAAAATCATCTAGAGAGTGATTTTCATCTAATACTAATGCCAATTCTTCCGAAGAGAATGGTAGTTGTATTTTTTTAGTCACTTTAAGAGCTTTATGACGTTCTAATGGATTATTGGATCGTGCTTTTATTTTTAATAGAAATTTATAAAAACTATTTAAAGCGCTTACTTTTCTATTAATAGTGCGAGCACTTACGCCGCTATTAGACAAACTAACAATCCAATTTCTTATTTCATCATAAGCAACATCTTGTATAGCAAGCATATCATTTGCTTTAGCAAACGCTACAAAACTGTGTATGTCTTTTTGATAAGCGGCTAGCGTGTGTTTGGAATAGTTTCGTTCCAAATCTAAATATTCTATAAAAGCTTCTATTAATTGCATAAAAAAAATCGATGATTAACAAAGTTACAAAAACTATTTAATCATCGATTTATATTTTAGAAAACTTTAAGATTTCTATTCTTCGTTATCTCTCAAACGTTGAACATATTGTGCTTTTTGTATTTTCGCTCTGTTTAATACAGAAGGTTTATCAAACTGCTTGCGCGAATATAATTGACGCTTTGTTCCCGTACGATCAAACTTTCGTTTAAAACGCTTCAAAGCTCTATCGATATTCTCTCCAGCTTTAATTGGTATAATTAACATATGTATCCACCTCCTTTCATAAGCGGCAAAGATACAGTTATTATTTATTCTGCAAACATTTTTATTGTTTTTATTTATTAGAATTTAGACTTCAGAAGTCTAGTGCTTTAATTATTAAAAAAATAGTCATTAGACCTTGTTGTTTTCATATTTTATAGTACTTTTATTTTTACAATACCAAATAGACAGCTTATGAAGGAATATTACACTGAAGATGAAAAAGCGGAATTAAACAAAAGATACCGAAACTTACTTAAAAACACGTATCAATCACTAAGTGATGATGATAAAAAAATGATTCGTAAAGCGTTTGATTTAGCCGTAGAAGCACATGCTCCACAACGCAGAAAAACAACTAACGAACCTTATATATATCATCCTATAGCTGTTGCTAAAATCGTAGCTGATGAGATAGGACTTGGTGCAGTATCTATAACTGCTGCGCTACTACACGATGTGGTGGAAGATACGGAATATACACTAACCGATATAGAGCGTTTATTTGGTGAGACTATAGCTCGGATTGTAGATGGATTAACTAAAATATCGCACGTAAAAAAAGAGAAAGATGTCTCTATGCAAGCAGAGAATTTTAGAAAAATGCTACTTACATTACACGATGATGTACGTGTTATCCTTATAAAAATAGCCGACCGCCTGCACAATATGCAAACAATGGAAGGTATGCCGCTAAAAAACCAACTCAAAACAAGTTCTGAAACACTTTTTATATATGCTCCGCTTGCACATAGATTAGGTTTATATAATATAAAGGAAGAGCTAGAAGATTTGGGTTTAAAATACACCGAACCCGAAGTATATAATGATATTAAAAACAAAATAGAAGAAAGTAAAGAAGAACAGGAAAACTACATTAATGCTTTTAAAAAAACTATTGGCAAAGCATTACAAGAAGCAGGGCTGAATTTCGAAATAAATGGACGACTTAAATCTATTTTTTCTATACGGCGAAAACTAGTAAAGCAAAATGTAAGTTTTGAGGAAGTTTATGACCGATTTGCTATACGTGTAGTCTATAAAACTGATAAAAAAAACGAGAAGTTTCTTGCTTGGAAAATATACTCTATAGTAACAGATTATTTTACTCCTAATCCAAACAGAATGCGCGACTGGATTTCGCAACCACGCGTTACAGGCTATGAAGCACTTCATGTTACCGTTATGGGACCCGAAGGAAAATGGGTAGAAGTACAAATACGATCCGAGCGCATGCATGAAATTGCAGAAAAAGGCTACGCAGCACATCATAAATATAAAAATGG
>CAYPAK010000120.1:2992-5635 GCA_964408665.1 uncultured Flavobacteriaceae bacterium
TAAATTTTGACGATAAAATAACCGTTGAAATGGTTAATTATTTCAAAGAAAAAACATCATTAGATTTGTTTTACAAATTTGGAGCAGGAACTTTAGATAATACCGATTTGAAAAAATTCGTGAGTTCACGAAGTAATACTATTGTAAACTTTTTTAGAAATAAAATACGAAAAAGCGGCACAGACCCTATAAAATCTATAAATGATTTAGAAATAAAGTATGACCAGTTAGTTTTTGGTGATAATGATGAGACACTAAAATACACTATGTCCAAATGCTGTAATCCTATTCCTGGCGATACTGTTTTTGCTTTTACTAGTATAAATGAAGGTTTAAAAATTCATAAAAAGAACTGCCCGAACGCAATAAATATGCAAGCACGTTATGCACACAGAATATTACCTGCACGATGGATAGACTCTTCACTTATTGAGCATAAAGTTTCACTTAAAATAACAGGGATTGATGACATGGGCTTAGTAAATCAAATAACCCAAGTGATAACTGCTATGAAAGTAAACATGAAAGGGCTAAGCTTTGATACGAATCCTGGTGTTTTTACAGGGAATATTGACATTGTAGTACTTAACCTTAAACGCGTCAATGAAATTATTAAAAAATTAAAAAGCATAAAAGGCATTGATAAAGTAAGCCGAGTAATTAAATAGCAACAAAAAAAATGATATAAAAAAAGGCTTTTGATAATATCAAAAGCCTTTCTTTTAGTATTATTTTCAGTAAACTACATTGCTTTATCTAAATTTTCTTTCAAAGCATCTAAAAACTCTTGTGTATTCAAATAATGCTCTCTAGTCATATTTTCTTTATGTATAAGCAAGGCTAAATCTTTAGTCATTTTACCACTTTCTACAGTATCTATACATACTTTTTCTAATTTATGTGTAAAATCAAGCAAATCTTTATTATCATCTAGCTTCGCACGATGCGCCAAACCTCTAGTCCAAGCAAATATAGATGCTATTGGGTTTGTAGAAGTTTCTTTACCTAATTGATGCTGTCTATAATGACGTGTTACTGTTCCGTGAGCTGCTTCTGCTTCCATAGTTTTACCATCTGGAGTCATCAATACCGAAGTCATTAATCCTAAAGAACCAAATCCTTGCGCTACAGTATCTGACTGTACATCGCCATCATAATTTTTACAAGCCCAAACAAAACCTCCATTCCATTTCATAGCACTTGCTACCATATCATCTATCAAACGATGCTCGTAAGTAATTCCTGCTGCTTCAAATTTAGTTTTAAATTCTTTATCAAAAACTTCTTGAAATATATCTTTAAAACGACCATCATACGCTTTTAAAATCGTGTTTTTTGTAGATAAAAACAACGGCCATCCTTTCTTTAATGCTTGATTCATAGAAGAACGGGCAAAACCATAGATAGAAGAATCTATATTATACATTGCCATAGCAACGCCATTTTCATCAAAATTATAAACCTCAAAAGATTGTGTTTCGCTACCATCTTCTGGCGTAAATGTAAGCGTAAGTTTTCCTTTACCTTTAGTTACAAAATCTGTAGCTTTGTATTGGTCACCAAAAGCGTGACGCCCTATACAAATAGGTTCTGTCCAGCCCTGCACATAGCGCGGTACATTACTCATAATGATAGGCTCTCTAAAGATAGTTCCTCCTACTATATTACGAATAGTTCCATTAGGCGAACGCCACATTTTTTTTAATGAAAACTCCTTTACACGCCCTTCGTCTGGTGTAATAGTAGCACATTTTATACCTACATTATATTTTTTGATTGCTTCTGCTGCATCAATAGTAACTTGGTCATTAGTTTCATCACGATATTGCACGCTCAAATCATAATATTTTATATCTAAATCTAGATAAGGTAATATCAATTTATCTTTAATGAAATGCCATATAATACGTGTCATTTCATCACCATCTAATTCTACTATAGGATTTGCTACTTTAATTTTTGCCATAATTATGTTCTTTTTTTAATTATTACAAAGATACAATTAATTATTAGAAATACAATTTCATTATTTTCTAAAATTAAACCTTATTTATATTTTAAATGTAAAATTTTGCAGTTAAAATAATTATAATGTAATTAATTAAACTTATCAGTAAATATAATGAATTAATTTAAAATCACATCATAAAAAAAGCCTTCAATAAAAATTGAAGGCTTTTTTGAAATTGTCAAATTAAGATTACTTAATTCTTCTTTCTTTAATTCTTGCTTTTTTACCAGTAAGTTCTCTAAAGTAGTAAATTCTTGCTCTACGCACTTTACCTCTTTTGTTTACTTCAATTTTTTGGATAGCAGGAAGATTTACTGGGAAGATACGCTCTACACCAATAGTTCCAGACATCTTACGAATAGTAAATGTTTCTGTTACTCCAGCACCTTTACGTTGTATTACTACACCTCTAAAAAACTGAGTTCTTGTTTTACTTCCCTCACTAATTTCGTAATAAACTGTAATGGTATCTCCAGCACCAAAAGCTGGCCATTCTTTTTTTGTTACAAACTCGTCTTGTACAAATTTTACTAAATCCATCTTTTTTAATTCTTTAATGGGTTTCTATAAAGCAACATTCACGATTCTCGTCAGAGGTTGATTTACGTGGGCGCAAATATAAAACTATTTTT
>CAYPAK010000121.1:0-5580 GCA_964408665.1 uncultured Flavobacteriaceae bacterium
ACATCAAATCCCTTTTAGTATCTTTGTATTTAGAATTATTCTAAATAAGATATTTTATGTTTGATGTTACCAATATACGTAAAGATTTTGCCATACTCAATAGATTAGTAAATAAGAAACCACTTGTTTATCTAGACAATGCCGCTACTACTCAAAAACCGCAAATAGTACTAGATGCTATAAGCCATTATTACCAACAAACCAATGCTAATATACATCGTGGTGTGCATACGTTAAGCCAAGAAGCAACCAATGCCTACGAAGAAGCTAGACAAAAAATACAAAAACATATTAATGCTGTAAAGCCTTACGAAGTACTTTTTACAAGAGGTACAACCGAAAGCATTAACCTTGTAGCTAATGGGTTTTCGCAGTTATTACAGCAAGGTGACGAAGTTATTATATCCTATTTAGAGCATCATTCTAATATTGTTCCTTGGCAATTAGCTTGTGAACGAAGTGGCGCTAAGCTCCGCGTAATACCAATGCTTCCAGATGGATCATTGGATATGGAAGAATATACCAAACTACTATCTTCTAAAACTAAAATAGTTTCCGTAAACCACGTTTCTAATGCATTAGGAACTATTAATGATATACAAACCATCATAAATCAAGCACATCAAGTAGATGCTGCAGTACTTATAGACGGCGCACAGGCGCTTGCGCATATTAATGTAGATGTGCAAGCATTAGATTGTGATTTCTATTGTGCATCGGCACATAAAATGTACGGCCCTACAGGAGTTGGCTTTCTTTACGGCAAAGAAAAATGGTTAGACAAACTACCTCCTTATCAAGGTGGTGGCGAGATGATAGCCCAAGTAACTTTTGACAAAACAACTTATGCTGCATTACCACATAAATTTGAAGCAGGAACGCCTAATATAGCAGGAGGAATTGTATTCGGAACAGCTTTAGACTATGTAAACAATATCGGTATAAAAGAAATAGCAGCTTATGAAGATGAACTATTGCAGTATGCAACTACGCAAATGCAAGAGCTTATCCCTAATCTTGTAATTTATGGTACAGCTCCAAAAAAGGCAAGCGTACTTTCCTTTAATATCTCAGGAATACATAATTTTGATTTAGGTACTATTATAGACAAACTTGGTATCGCTATACGTACAGGACACCACTGTACACAGCCCATTATGCAGTATTTTGACATTGCAGGAACAGCAAGAGCTTCCTTTGCTATGTATAATACCAAAGCAGAAATTGATACTTTTGTGGCAGCAGTACAACGCGCTCAAAAAATGCTTTCTTAAGTGCTATTAACGCTTATTTTCTTTAAAATAAGCTAGCACTTTTTTAGCTCGTGATTGTCCAATAACAGCAGTAAGTTCTTCTAGAGACGCTTCTTTTACACGTTTGGTAGATTTGAATTTCCGTAGTAAATCTGTTCGTGTTTTTTCGCCAACTCCTGTTATGTTTTCCAATTCGGTTTTTATAGCTGCTTTACTTCGTTTGTTGCGATGATGCGTTATTCCAAATCGATGTGCTTCATTACGAAGTTGCTGTATTATTTTAAGCGTTTCCGATTTTTTATCTAAATATAATGGTACTGAATCGCCTGGATAAAACAATTCTTCCAAGCGTTTGGCAATACCAATTATAGCAATTTTTCCACGTAAATTTAACGCTTCCAAACTTTTTAATGCGCTAGAAAGTTGCCCTTTTCCTCCATCTATAATGATAAGATTTGGTAAAGGCTGATTTTCATCTTGCAGGCGTTTATAACGTCTATAAACCACCTCTTCCATAGAAGCAAAATCATCGGGACCAACTACGGTTTTTATGTTAAAATGACGGTAATCTTTCTTACTCGGTTTTCCATTTTTAAAAACTACACAAGCTGCTACGGGATTTGTACCTTGTATATTAGAATTATCAAAACACTCAATATGTCTTGGTTCAACAGGAAGACGCAAGTCTTCTTGCATTTGTTTCATTAAGCGCTTGGTATGTCGCTCGGGATCTACTATTTTTATCTGTTTGAGTTTATCTTGACGAAAATACAACGCATTACGTTTAGATAAATCTAAAATATGACGTTTATCTCCTGCTTTAGGTACGGTTTGTTTAAACTCATTGCCTAAATCCATAGGAAAAGGAACATAAATTTCTTTGGTTTGCAAATTAAAGCGTTGGCGTATTTCTATAATGAATAATCGCAAAATTTCTGCATCAGTTTCTGCTAATTTCTTCTTTATTTCGGTAGTGTGTGATTGTACGATAGCACCGTTGGTGATATTAAGAAAATTACAATACGCATACGCTTCATCGGAAGTGATAGAAAACACGGATACATTATTTATTTTTGGATTTATTATGGTAGATTTTGCTTGATAATTTGCTAATAAATCCATCTTTTCTTTGATTTGTTGAGCATCTTCAAAAGCTAAATTTGTTGCAAATTCTTGCATCAATGCTTTAAACTGTTGCATAGCTACTTTAAAATGCCCTTTGATTATATAACGGATAATAGTAATAGTTTTCTCATAATCTTCTACGGTTTGTAGTCCTTCGCAAGCACCCAAACAGTTTTTGATATGATATTCTAGACAAACTTTATACTTACCATTACTGATATTTTTCTCACTTAAATCATATTTACACGTTCGCAAAGGATAAAGCTCTTTTAATAAATCTAGCAAAGCACGCACCGTACGCACCGAAGTATAAGGACCATAATATTCAGAGCCATCTTTTATTACATTTCTAGTTAAGAATATTCTAGGAAAACGTTCTTTTTTAATGCAAATCCAAGGATAGGATTTATCATCTTTTAATAATATGTTATATCGCGGCTGATATTTTTTTATTAGATTATTCTCTAGTAATAATGCATCGGTTTCTGAAGCAACTACTATATGTTTTACATTTCGTATCTTACTGACTAAAACACGTGTTTTTCCGTTTTCATGCTTTTTATTAAAATACGAATTAACACGTTTTTTAAGATTTTTTGCTTTACCAACATAGAGTATCTTATCTTCCACATCATAATATTGATATACACCTGGCGCTTCAGGAAGGGTTTTGAGTTGTAGCTTGAGTTGTTCCATATTGTGACCGTAAAAGTACATTATTTTGAATTAATTTGCTTTTGAAGTTGTTATAATTAACTGGCTAAAAATATTTTTTTTGAAAAAAATTATATTTTTATTAGGTTTTATCAAAATGTTTTATACATTTGCTAATTCAATGGAGACAATTATAAACATAACAGCAATCATTCGCAATCTGGGCACATCTATTTTAGGTAATATGATGTCGTGGAATCGTGTTATGCCTGTTTATCTTGTTTCGAACAAACACCACAACTTAAAAGCACCGTTTAGAGAAAAATAAAAATTAGTTATATAATATTATTAAGGTGCTTTTCTCTCGAAACAGCACCTTTTTTTATGGGAAAAAATTGAAAAAGGAAAAAGATGAAAAAATTAAGAATTGAAAAAGATTTTGTTGTGCAGCAACAGCAATTAGACGAAACAAAAGCGCTTACCCTCGAAGTATTAGTAGCAGAGCTAAGCGCTGCAAACGAATTGGTATTAGAAAATATAACAACAAGCTATGATTGTAAGCAAACAGGTTATGAGTTGCAATTCATAGCCAATGCAAGCTTAGGAGAAACTGTTGTTATTAGAGCAAGAATCATTACTTTTAATGGTACAAAACTACAAGTAAAAGTAAGCGTATTCAAACAAGTAAATAAAAAAGAATCTTGTATAGCAACCGCTATTTCTAGCTATACATTAAGAGTAAAAACAATGCGCATAGCGAGTTAAAACTCGATTTATGTGAGTTTAAAATATCATATTAGTTGATTATTTTTGGTTAGTTAAAAGCCTGATACATTTGTTTGTATCAGGCTTTTCTTTTTATAATATGTGTTGTGAGTTTATTTTACACCGTGCATTAGTTTTTTAATAAACGGACTAGCCAAAATAGCTAAAACTCCAAGACTAATAGGCACAAGCGTAAATATCATAAAGAAATAGGACATAGAATGCGCTTCTTGAATTTTATCTATAGCACCTCCCATTTTACCTGCAGCTTTATTTCCTATAGCAACAGCAATATACCAAACCCCAAACATTAGGGCAATCATTCTACCAGGAACTAACTTACTGATGTATGATAGTGCAACTGGAGAGAGACAGAGCTCTCCCAAAGTGTGAAATAAATAGGCTATTACCAAGAATATAATACTGACCGAGGCAGCTTTTGCACCTTGAGGTATTGCCATAGAACCATAAGCAAGTACAGCAAAACCTATACCCATAAGTATTAAGCCTAAACCATATTTAGCAGCAGCACTAGGATTGTATTTACTTTCCCACCATTTTGAAAATAAAGGAGCAAAAAGAATTATAAATAATGAATTTAGTATTCCAAACCAAGAGGCTGGAATCTCTACTTCTTTTCCTTTTTTACGAACCACTTCGGCTACAACTTTCTTTGCTGCAGGTAGTAGTTTTGCTTTTTCTTCTGATAAAAACTTTAGTGTTCCTTTTTTATCTACATCAAAAAGAAATACTTTAGTAGCATTGGCTAATTCTAAAGGCTGTCTGATAGTCAATGAATCTGTAATAGCATTGGCATTTGTTGTACCTTCTGTAATAAAAGTATATGTTGTTTTATCTTTACCATCTTTATCTGTAGTATGATGCGCTACTTTTTGATAATTAACCACATAAGCTTGTGATTTTAGGTTTCTATTTATCATCCAACCTACAATACCCCAAATAATAAGAAAACTTGTTCCTAAGATAATATTAGATAAGGCAAAACGTGAAAATGTTTGTTTGAATAATAAAAATAAAACCCAAGAAATTATTAATATAGGTACAACGGTGATTATAATATTAATAACATTAAATACTGTTGCCGCAGTTCCTGACAATACACGAGCCGAATAATCTTTTGCAAAAATAGTCATAGAGCCTCCTGCTTGCTCAAACGATGCCCAAAAAATGATAGTAAGTAAAGCAAAAATAACAATAGCAATCATTCTATCTCTTGTTATTACAGGGTAACGTGATATTCTAGAGATAAGTAAAGCTATAAATACTCCTATTGCGCTTAATATTACTACATTTGAAGCATCATAATCGCCAAATTTTAAGAGATTAATCCCACCTATTTTAGATAATGGGTCATTAATAACCCAAGTAAGCCCTGAAATAGCAGCAAAAGCAATCATTCCTAAATCTAAAGAAGTAAATGGGTTCAAACGGTCACCATCAAACTCTAGTTTTGGTTCATTTTGCTCTGATTGTACTACTTTTTTACCAATATCACCAAAAATATTTTGCGCAAAATAAAACTGCAGCATTCCTAAGAACATAAAAATTCCTGCTAGACCAAAACCATAGCCCCAACCTTCTGTTTCTCCTACATATCCACAAAGTAAAATACCTAAAAATGCTCCTGCATTTACACCCATATAAAATATAGTATAGGCACCATCTTTTTTATCTTCATGACCTTTGTACATATGTGATATAATAGAGGTCATATTGGGTTTAAAGAAACCGTTACCTATAATAAGTAAACCAATACCAATAT
>CAYPAK010000122.1:0-2081 GCA_964408665.1 uncultured Flavobacteriaceae bacterium
GCATTTCCTGTGAATGCTACAATTAAAGAATTATCTCCAGCACAAAGTGTTTGACTTGCTACACCATCTACAGTTGGTATATCATTAACTGTTATAACACCAGATAATGATTGATTTGTAGTACAACCTACAGTAGTGATAGTGTAATTATAAGTTCCTACTGTTGTTGGAGTTCCTGAAAGCATTACAGTTTGACCTGCTTGCGTACTCGTTACTCCTGGAGGCAAACCAGTAGTATTTGCTGACACGGCACTTCCCCCTAAAGTATAAGTTATATTAGTTAATGAATTTCCTAAACAAAACGTCTGACTATCTGTTCCTGCTACATCTAAATTTATTGAGCAAGGACAAGTAACATTTACAGTTACATCTTTTGTAAAAGTGCAACCAAACTCATCAACAACAGTAAAAGTATATACATAAGATCCTGCACTTGCTATACCTCCTGCTATTAAACTAGTATTTGTAATGTCTGTTCCTGAGCAAGTAGCACTACCTGGACATGGGTCTGGACCTGGAGCTGTCACTGTAGTACTTGTAATTGTTTCTGTACCTGCCGACCATGTAGCAGAAGTTATATCTGGAGTAACCGTTTCTAACACATCGTAGCAAGCCCCTGGAAATGTTAATGACCAATCAAATATAGTTCCATCATCTTGAGATAAATTGTCGGTAATTCTAAGTGTCCAAGTACCATTAAGTTGAGCACCATCAAAAGCTGTAAATGGATTAGTAGAGTTATATGTAATACTTGGATCCCAGTAATCATTAGACCCCTCACATGTACCTGAATAACCTGCACAACTCCCACTAGCAGTTGTTTGAGCTGCTGCTGTCCAATTCGTTCCTCCAGATGCTACTACAGTGTATGTTGCAGGACAGCCTGGCACACCATCATCATTACCATTAGAGCAAGAACCAAAGTTATTATTACCCCCATGTTGATCAAAAACGCGAACTGTTTGACCTCCTGGTGCTATTAAGTCAATATATAAATCTCCTGAATAAGAATGTTCTATACTAAAAGTAAGTACTGGATAGCATGATGAAGTCACGGTAGTACCTGTAGGGAAATAGCCTGTAAAGTCTAATGTTGTTGAATAACTGGCTCCACTACCATCTGGCAAAGCAACTGTTCCTCCTGTAGCTGTAGGTGTATCTTCTGTGGCAGTCTGAGAAACAGCTTCTCCTAGCAATGAAAAATCTGTATTACATAGAATATTTAATGTACTAGGAACTGTAATTGCTGGCGCAGGTAAAATACGAATAATTTTAACTACAGCATTCGTACTTTGGCAGCCATTACTATTTTCTACAATAACAGAAGCCACATATACATTTGCTGTTGCAGCATAAGTATGAGTTGTTGTAGGAGTTGTTGTTGTAACTGTATTTCCATCACCAAAATCCCAAATGTAAGATGTAATGGTAGTTCCTGCTACTGAAGTAGAGTTAGACGCATCAAGCAAAACATCCAAATTCCCTGGCGTAGTAGAGCTTTGAGAGCAGATATTTAAAGTTGATGTATCTACTAAATCTGCTGTTGCACATTGTGAATAGCTAGCAAAAGCATTTAAAGTAAGTAATATTAGTATTATTAACTTTCTCATCTTCAATTTAATTTTAGGTTTTATCGGGCAAGATACAGAAAATTTTAAATAAATAGAAAATTTTAACAAAAAAACTTATAGCTAAATGATGTATGACCGCTTCGCTTTACGATAAATGATAAACGACTTATGACGGATGACTGTATGACTTATGACTATTTGGGCATTTAGGACGGAATGTATTAATAAAATCATATTACTAGATTTTATCAAAAGATGCTGAATCAAGTTCAGCATGACGTCTGGAATGACTTATGACCGCTTTGCTATAAGAGTTATGACGCATGACACATCAAACTAAGCGTCACCCTGAATTAAATTCAGGGTCTGTTGAAACGGAGAAGAAATACTAAAACATCTTTAGAACATGAATTATCTTTATTACTGCGAACATGAATTATCTTTATTACTGCAGCTGCTGAATCAAGTTCAGCATGACGTCTGGAATGACTTATGACCGCTTTGCTATAA
>CAYPAK010000122.1:2181-5522 GCA_964408665.1 uncultured Flavobacteriaceae bacterium
TGCTGAATCAAGTTCAGCATGACGTCTGGAATGACTTATGACCGCTTTGCTATAAGAGTTATGACGCATGACACATCAAACTAAGCGTCACCCTGAATTAAATTCAGGGTCTGTTGAAACGGAGAAGAAATACTAAAACATCTTTAGAACATGAATTATCTTTATTACTGCAGATGTTGAATCAAGTTCAGCATGACGTTAAGTTTTACTGTTTTTTAATACTATTTTTTACGTGCTATAACGTAATCTAGCATTAAGGTTAATGCCTTTTTATACTCCGAATCAGGAAATTCGGAGAGTATAGCCAATGCTTCTTCGTGGTATGCTTTCATTTTAGCTATTGTATAAGAAATTCCACCATTATCCTTTACAAACTGTATGATTTCTTTTACGCATTTCTTGTCTGTATTATGATTTTTTACCGAATTAATTAACCATTTTTTTTCTTTAGATGTACAATTATTTAAGACATAAATAAGCGGTAAAGTCATTTTTTGCTCCTTAATATCTATACCTGTTGGTTTCCCTATTTTAGCATCGGTATAATCAAATAAATCATCTTTAATCTGAAAGGCAATACCTACCAATTCACCAAAACGATGCATTTTTTTAATGATTTCATCACTAGCAGCTACAGAACTTGCTCCCATAGCGGTGCACGAAGCAATTAAAGTTGCCGTTTTTTGCCTAATTATCTCAAAATAAACAGCTTCGGTAATATCTAATTTTCGGGCTTTTTCTATTTGTAATAACTCGCCTTCACTCATTTCACGAACAGCAACAGAGATAATACGCAAGGAGTCAAAATCGCCACTATCTATAGCGAGCAATAAACCCTTAGAGAGTAAAAAATCACCCACTAATACGGCAATCTTGTTTTTCCATAAGGCATTAATTGCAAAAAAACCACGTCTTCTATTACTATCATCTACCACATCATCGTGAACAAGCGTTGCGGTATGTATCAGCTCAATAACGGACGCGCCTCGGTATGTTTTTTCGGTAATTTGATTATCTTTACTTAGCATTTTGGCAACCAAAAAAACAAACATCGGACGCATTTGTTTTCCTTTACGGTTTACCAAATAATGCATCACACGATTAAGCAAGGCAACTTTTGTTTGCATTGCATTTTGAAATTTCGCTTCAAAAAGCTCCATTTCTTCGCGTATCGGCTCTTTTATTTGTTCTACTATTTTCAGAAGTTTGTTTTCTTGTTAAGCAAGGCAAAGATAATGAATTAATCATAACTATTTTGTGTTTTTGGTATAATGTTTTTCCCTTACAATTCAACAGACCCTGAATCAAGTTCAGGGTGACGATTACTAAACTTTTGGCTTACAATTTCTAAACGTCATGCTGAACTTGATTCAGCATCTGCAGTAATGAAAACGTTTTCAGGCCATAAAGAATATAGTTCAACATTCAGCTAAAAGTTCCCCCTTTGGGGGCTTAGGAGGATTTTCCCCTCACAATTCAGCAGACCCTGAATCAAGTTCAGGGTGACGATTACTAAACTTTACAAACTTTCAACTCATAACAATAGCTTAAATTTTGTAACTTTGTAACAAATTACATAACAAAATGGACAATTTCCCTAAATTCAGCAATGCGCATCAATCTTTGATGGCAAAACACCTTAACGAAACTATTTTTAAGCAATTAAAAGATAAAACTACAGCAACAGGCTATACCTTAGCCCAAGCCATACAATCAGGCATTAGCAATCCAGATAGCGGCATCGGTATTTATGCTGGTGATAATGATTCTTATCAAGTTTTTGCATCATTATTCAATCCTATAATTGAAGAATATCACGGCTTTGACAAAACAAGTAGTCATCACAGTGATTTACTTAGCGAACTAGACAATACTGCTAATATAGATCCTAATAATGAATACATATTATCAACACGTATCCGCGTAGCACGTAACTTGCAAGGTTTTCCTTTGGGTACAAATATTAGTAATTCTGACCGAAATAAAGTAGAACAGCTTGTAAGAGATACTTTGCTTGCTTTTGAGGGCGAACTGGCAGGCAACTATTATCCACTATATCAAATGGATGATAGCGTAAAAGAGCAACTTATTGCCGATCACTTTCTATTTAAAAGTGGAGATCGTTTCCTTGAAGCTGCAGGTCTTAACCGCGACTGGCCTCAAGGTCGTGGTATATTTCATAATCACGATAAAACATTTTTGGTTTGGATAAACGAGGAAGATCAACTGCGTATTATAGCTATGCAACAAGGCGGTGATATTAACGAAGTTTTTGAGCGTCTAAAAAAAGCCATTCATGCTATGGAAGAAAAACTTGTGTTTTTACATGATAGTCGCCTTGGATACATCGCTAGTTGCCCGACAAACTTAGGAACTGCAATGCGTGCCAGCGTTCATATAAAACTACCGAAACTAGCTAATAATAAAGCATTATTTAATGAAATAACCGAGCAATATCACTTGCAAATTCGTGGTATTCACGGGGAACATTCTCAGAGTGAATCTGGTATTTTTGATATTAGTAACAAAAGACGTCTTGGCATTAGTGAGAAAACATGTATAAATGATTTATACCAAGGTGTAAAAGCATTAATAGCTACTGAAAAAAGCTTATGATTTCCGTTGTCTGATATAGATTTCTGTAGCGCCTAAGCCATATTTTCTATAATCAGCAGGACTGTGGTCTATATGCCCGTAACGGTTAATAAGATATTCTAATTCGAGCTTTAATACGCCGTCACCATTACCGTGAATAAGCACCATTTTTTGAATATGGTTACGTATAGCCCAATCTATTTTGTATTTGGCGGTATGTAATTGCATTTCCAAAATTTCGTGGTTTGGCATACGTTTATGTTTATCGGTGAGCTGTTCTATATGCAAATCTACTTCTACAATAGTCTGATTATCGGCATGTGATTTACTTCTTTTTTTATTAGATTGAAAATCATCCGTTTTATACATAGTCACATCGGTAACTGCATCATAATCTACCGCTTCGGTGATTTTTATAAGTTGCTTTGGTTGAAAAGCTATTTCAAAACCATCTTCGTCTTCTACTAATACTTCGTTAGCCGTTACTTTTAGCACCTTCCCTTTAAAATTCTCGTCTAAAGCCTCTACAATATCTCCTTTTTCAAACTGCATTATTTCTTCTTTTTTGTATCAAATTTATCTACTACTTTTGGTTCAAAAGCATCTTTGTTTGGAATTATTTGCTCATTGCGTTTAGGCATTTTTTGCTGTACTAAAAATATAAGGATTATCTCTATTAGAAACGAACCAATTATCAAGGTGAGATTTTGTTCCGCTGCTGGTTTACTCACTTCAAACATTACATA
>CAYPAK010000123.1:0-5466 GCA_964408665.1 uncultured Flavobacteriaceae bacterium
AAATCTCACGGATGGTTCTTCTTCTCTACTTATAATACAGAAGAAGCAAACTCTTTATTAGAAGTAAATGCTTCACAAAATGATAAAGATTTTATTGCAGCAATTAACTGGAAAAAAATTGAAGCATACGTAGCAAATGGTGGTGGTAAAATGATGCCAGCTAAATATACGCATAACCTTTGGAATGATGATGCTCACACAGCAACTTCCACAATGGAAAAACAAGTGTTAGTGGTAGAACCTAAAGATGTACCAGGAGCTATCTACTTCTTGCCAACAGCAAAATCACCTCACGGTTGTGATGTTGACCCAACAGGAGAGTACATTATTGGTAATGGTAAATTAGCTGCTGCTATGACCGTACACTCGTTTACTAAAATGCAAAAAGCAATTAAAGATAAAGCCTTTGATGGTGAAAAATACGGTATTCCTGTAATTAAATTTGAAGCTGTAAATTATGGTGTTTTAGACCAACCAGGATTAGGTCCATTACATACAGAATTTGATACAAGAGGTAATGCATATACTACTTTCTTTATTTCTTCTGAAGTTGTAAAATGGAATGTTAAAGATTTAAAAGTTATTGACAGACATCCTGTATATTATTCTGTTGGTCACTTGATGATTCCTGGAGGAAACTCTAGAACTCCAGATGATAAATACTTAGTGGCAATGAACAAAATTACTAAAGACCGTTATTTACCTACAGGTCCTGAGGTATGTCAATCGGCACAATTATTTGATATTTCTGGTGAAAAAATGGAATTATTATTAGATTTTCCTACTATTGGAGAACCACATTATGCTGCAGGTATTTCTGCTGATAAAATAGCATCAAAATCAAGAAAAATTTGGAAATTAGATGAAAACAAACATCCAGATGCTGTAAAATCTGAAGCTGAAACTAAAGTAGTACGTAAAGGAAACGAGGTACACATCTATATGTCTATGATACGTTCTCACTTCTCTCCAGATAATATTGAAGGTGTACGAGTTGGTGATAAAGTATTCTTCCATATTACTAACCTAGAGCAAGATTATGATGTGCCACACGGTTGGTCTATGATTGGAGCTAACACTTCTGAAGCTTTAATTATGCCAGGAGGTACTAAAACTTTAATTTGGTACCCTAAAGAAGTAGGTGTATGGCCTTTCTATTGTACAGATTTCTGTTCTGCATTACACCAAGAAATGCAAGGGTATGTACGTGTGTCTGCCAAAGGATCTAATACACCACTTACTTATACTTTAGATGGTGATGTTCCAGGTGCTGAAGAAGAATAATTAATATGTATTTAAAATAAATAAAAAGCGGGTAATTTAATAACTGGTTACTCGCTTTTTTTATTGTGTAATATAAAAATGACAAATATCATAAATATTGATTATCAAGTATCAAAATAAAATATAAAAAAGTATTTTATGTAATAATTGTTACCTTGTTATACTAATATTATATCGTAAATTTGTAGTACAAAACAACATAAATTTTAAATAAAATTATCATGAAAAAATCACAAATATTAATGATGGTAGGAGCACTTTTATTAGGCGCTTTATACTTACTTCCATTATGGAAAATCACGTTGGTTGCTCCACAATATCCAGAACCATTAGGACTAAATATTCATATAACGCACCTTTCTGATGGTGTGCAGTACAATGATGTAAAAAATATTGATTTACTGAATCACTATATCGGTATGGCACATTTACCTACCGAAGAAAATGTTGCTAAAAGAGAAGTAGAACCTTTTATAGAGTTTACTATTTTTCCTATAGTAATAGGTATTATGATAGCTTTGGGACTGTTTGTTGGTTTCAAAGGAAACCACAAGTGGTATTTATACTGGTTAGTCATTATGATATTACTAGGTATTGCAGGATTATATGATTTCTACCTATGGCTAGATACTTATGGTCATAATTTAGACCCTAACGCTATCCTAAAAATAACTGATAAAGTTACAGGTAAACCTATGGGTTACCAACCGCCATTCTTTGGTTATAAAAAATTATTAAACTTTGAAGTATATTCTTTCCCTGCAATGGGAGCCTATTTTATTGCAGCAGGAATGTTACTCTCTTTTGTAGCGTTTCTTACTGGTAAAAAAGAAGCTAAAAACGGTTAATAAATTTTCAAACAGGTTTATAAAAACGAGTATTTTTTTTTAAGAGTACTCGTTTTTTTAATTATCTTTACATTATCAAATAATAATCAAAATGAAAACTAAATTAATACTACTTGTTGCTTTTACAAGTGTGCTTTTTATGGCATGCTCTGTATCGCCTAAGCCTATAAATTATGGTCAAGACCATTGTCATTTTTGCGATATGACCGTAGTAGATAAAACACATGCTTCAGAATACACTACTAAAAAAGGAAAATCCTTTTCTTTTGATGCGATAGAATGTATGACTAGAGAGATAGTTCGTAAGAATATAGAAAAAGACTTAGCCTTTATTCTTGTAGCAGATTATACAAACCCTGGTAAACTTGTAGATGCTAAAACCGCTACTTTTTTAATTTCGGAAAAGATAAAAAGCCCTATGGGAGAAAACCTATCGGCTTTTGCTAGTAAAGCTGCTGCTAAAAAAGCATTGGCAGAAAATGGCGGCAAACTTTATACTTGGGATGCATTAAAACAAATCATAAAATAAATGCGTTATTTTATCTTAATTTTATTATTTTTAAGTAATAATATCCATGCAAAAACAATTACCGTTTGTGCCAATTGTGAGGTAAAAACCATAAAAGAAGCTGTTACTTTAGCCGAAGATGGTGATACGGTAATAGTAAAAGCAGGTTTGTATCAAGAAACGAACATTAATATCAACAAAGCAATAACCTTACAAGGCGAAGGAACTCCTATAATAGACGCTTCAAATAAAAAGGAAAGTATTTTTGCCGTAACAGGAGAAAATATTACTATTTCGGGGTTTAAACTCATTAATGTTGGTATGAGCTACACCTCAGAGATAGCTACTATTTTTTTATCTAAATCTAAAAATGTTATCATTAAAGATAATATTATGGAAAATGATTTTTATGCTTTAATTGTTCAAGCATCTAAATACATTACCTTAGATCATAACATTGTATCTGGACAAGCAAAAGATGAAGCAACTTCTGGAAATGGGTTTCATCTTTGGAAGTGCAAACACATCACCATAATCAATAATGATGTTTCTGGTATGCGTGATGGCATTTATCTAGAATACGTAAATGATAGTTTTATAAAAAACAATGTAAGTCATAATAATGTACGCTATGGGTTGCATTTTATGTTTTCGCACCGTAATGAATATGAACATAATGAGTTTAAAAAAAATGGTGCTGGCGTTGCCGTTATGTTTTCTAAACATATCATAATGCACGAAAATATATTTCATTATAATTGGGGAACAGCATCTTATGGCTTATTGCTCAAAGAAATATATGATGCAGAAATTTATAATAATAGGTTTGAACAAAACACTATAGGTATTAATATTGACGGCTGTAACCGTATAAACTACAAGCATAATGAATTTACCCGAAACGGCTGGGCGCTTCGTTTTACTGGAGGTTGTTATGAGAATATTTTTACAACAAACAACTTTATGCACAATGCCTTTGATTTAGCTTATAATAGCCGATTAAATGACAACTCTTTTGATGGCAACTACTGGACTGCATATTCAGGCTATGATTTAGATAAAAACGGTATAGGTGATATACCACATCGTCCTGTAAAATTATTTTCGTATGTAGTAAACAGAACACCAGAAGCTATGGTGTTGCTACATAGTTTATTTGTAGATATTATTAATTTTTCGGAAAAAGTATCTCCTGTATTTACCCCAGACAATTTAAAAGACTCAAAACCATTAACAAAACCTGTAGTAATTACATTTACAGCTAAAGCATTTGGAAAATGATAACAATAGAAAATTTACATAAAAAATTTGGCAAACTTACCGTATTAGACGGCTTAGATTTAGCTATAAAAAAAGGTGGTGTCTTTGCTATTTTAGGTCCTAACGGTTCTGGAAAAACTACACTTATTAAATGCCTTTTAGGCATGGTTGTGCCTAATAAAGGAACTGTGAAAATTAACGATCAAAACATTTTAAAACAATGGGAATATCGTAATAATTTAAACTATTTACCTCAAATAGCCAATTTTCCCACCAATCTTACCGTAAGTGAGCTTATAGCAATGGTTAAAAATTTAAGACCTAAAGCTGCTAACGAGCAAGAACTTATAGATTTGTTTGCCCTTAACCCGTTTTTAAAGAAAAAATTAGGAAACCTCTCTGGTGGAACAAAACAAAAAGTGAATATTGTACTTACTTTTATGTTTGATAGTGATTTGATTATACTAGACGAACCAACCACAGGCTTAGATCCTATTGCGCTTATTTACCTTAAAGATTTAATCAATAAAGCACGTGACAAAGGAAAAACAATACTTATCACTACCCATATTATGAGTTTAGTTGATGAACTTGCCGATGAAATTGTGTTTCTATTAGACGGAAAAATCTATTTCAAAGGAAGTGTTGCTGCCTTAAAAACACAAACCGAAGAAAGTAACCTAGAACGTGCTATTGCTAACTTAATATCAAAACAATATGCTTAAAATATTAAAATACAGTATCTATGATTTATTAAGAAGTAGATGGAGTTATGTCTATTTTTTCTTTTACCTCATACTTGGTTTTGTATTGTTCTTTTTGAATAATGATATGAACAAAGCCGTGATTACACTTATGAATGTAATTATAATACTCACCCCACTTATAGGAACTATTTTTGGGGTAATGTACTACTATAATTCCAAAGAATTTACTGAGCTCTTACTGGCGCAACCCATTAAGCGAAGTACTATTTTCTTAGGACAATATCTAGGTATTTCGCTTTCGCTTACCTTGAGTTTAGTACTTGGAGTAGGTATTCCTTTTGTCTTTTATGGTTTATTTCAATCTGCTGCTATATTTGAATTTAGTTTATTACTCCTTATAGGTTTTTTCTTGAATTTTATCTTCGTAGCTTTAGCCTTTAATATTGCCATTTCTGTAGATAACAAAATAAAAGGGTTTGGTTATGCTATCTTAATGTGGCTGTTTTTTGCTGTAATATATGATGGAATTTTTATGACCTTACAGATGAGTTTTAACGAATATCCTATAGATAAATTTTCATTAGTAGCAACTACGCTCAATCCTATAGATTTATCGCGAATATTGATAATGCTTAAACTGGATATTTCAGCATTATTAGGTTATACAGGTGCAGTTTTTAAACAGTTTTATGGCAGTTCTTTAGGTTTTATGATTTCTATGCTTATACTCTTTGCTTGGATATTTTTACCTATAATGCGCATCCGTAGTAAACTTAAAAAGAAAGATTTTTAGACAATTTTATTTATGAAATATCTATACTTAATTATACCGTTTTTTTTAATTATTTCGTGCGCATCA
>CAYPAK010000124.1:0-5421 GCA_964408665.1 uncultured Flavobacteriaceae bacterium
CTTAATCGTGATGCTGATAGTACTATTTTTAAAGGTAAACGCTTGTACCTAGAACAAATATATAAACTGACCAAAAAAGACTCTTCCGTTAATGAATTAAGCTTATTTCATAGCTTGCAATCCGAAAAAACAAGCTACCTTTTTGAAGGACGTGCTACTTCGTTAGATATCTTTGGATTAAGTTATGATACGGCAATCAAAGATAGCGTTGCACATAAAGTGTTTAGTAATAAATTAGGTTTTAGACTAAAAACACACAACTTTGGACGATTAGAAGGAAGTGTAAATTATTTTGATTACAGCTATGGCTATAATCGTGTGCTTAATCTTGTAGGGCAAACTATTCCTAGTAAATTGTTTGGAAACGCTTTTACTGTAGGAGGAAAGTGGTATTATAAAATAGGCGATTTACAATTAAAAACTTTAGCCAATGTAACTATTGGCGAATTGGTAAATGGCAATCAGTTTTTTGCAAAAGGAACTTATGTTTATGATAACTGGAAGTTAACGGCAAGTATCCTGAATCAAGAAAAAACAGCAAGTTTTAATAAATTATTATATCAAAGCACTTATAAAGCATATAATTGGCATAATGATTTTAAAACCGAAAAAACTCGTAATATTACGGCTTCTTTAAGCTCAAAAAAATGGGGAAAAGTAACAGCTTCGTTTACCAATTTAGGCGATTATATTTATTTTGAACGTGATGTAATCTCTAATCAGGCAAAGCCCAAGCAATATAGCGGAACGGTTAATTATATGAAACTAAAATTTGAAAACGATTGGCATTTTGGTAAGTTTGGCTTGGCAAATACCGTATTGTTTCAAAAAGTAGCAAGTGGCGATGCAGTTTTTAAAGTGCCTACTGTAGTTACTAGAAACAGCTTGTATTATACGCGCTACGTTTTTGATAATGCTATGGAATTGCAAACAGGTTTTACCTTTCATTATTTTACTAAATATCAAGCTAATGATTTTAATGCTTTATTAAATGAATTTGTAGTTCAAAATGACTACGAATTGGGTAATTATCCACGTTTTGATTTCTTTGTAAATGCTCGTGTAATGCGTGCGCGTTTATTTTTAAAAGCGGAGAATTTTACAAGTTCATTTACAGGGAGAAATTATTATAGCGCAAGAAACTATCCGTATCATGACTTTATGGTTCGCTTCGGTATTGTTTGGAATTTTTTACGTTAATTATTATTGTTCCAAAGCCAGTTGAATCCGTTTTCTGCTTAAATCTACACTGATTACGCTTACAGAAACATGCTGTTGTAGGCTTACAATTTCGTTAGGGTCTTTCACAAAACTATTAGAAAGGTTAGAAATATGAATAAGACCACTTTCTTTGATACCAATAGATACAAAACAACCAAAATTAGTAATATTATTTACTATTCCAGGGAGAATCATACCTGCTTTTACATCTTCTATAGTTCTAATGTTTGGGTTGTATTCAAAAACTTTGGCTTTTTCGCGAGGATCAAGACCGGGTTTTAGCAATTCTTTTTTAATATCTTCTAAAGTTGGTAAGCCTACTTTTTCATTGATAAAATCGTGAAGTTTTAGTTTGTCTAAAAGCACTTTGTTTCCGATTAATTCTTGCGTAGTAGCACCTAGTTTTTTAGCCATATTTTTCACAATATTATAACTCTCAGGATGCACGGCAGAATTATCTAATGAATTTGTTCCATCTTTTATCCGTATAAAACCTGCGCATTGTTCAAAAGCTTTTTCGCCAAGTCTCGGCACTTTTTTTAAGCTAGTTCTATTGAGAAAACTACCATTTTCTGCACGATATTTTATAATGTTTTTGGCTAAGGTGTTGCTTATTCCAGAAACGGCATTAAGCAGTGGAGCACTTGCAGTATTTATATTTACGCCAACTTGGTTTACACAGCTTTCCGTTACGGTTTCTAGTTCGTTTTTGAGTTTTGTTTGATCTACATCATGTTGATATTGTCCCACACCGATAGATTTGGCATCAATTTTTACCAATTCGGCAAGCGGATCTTGTAATCTTCGCCCTATAGAAATAGCTCCGCGAACGGTAACATCATAATTAGGGAATTCTTCACGGGCAATTTTAGAAGCAGAATAAATAGAAGCGCCTGCTTCGCTCACCACAAAAACCTGTACTTCTGCATTAAAACGCATCTTTTTTATTAATGCTTCCGTTTCTCTTGATGCCGTTCCGTCTCCAATAGCTATAACTTCAATATTATAGGCATTTACTAGGCTGTTTATCTTTTTCATAGCCTCCAAGCTCTTATTGTGTGGTGCGTGAGGATAAATGGTTTCGTTATGTAGAAATTCGCCTTGTTTGTCTAAGCAAACTACCTTGCATCCTGTACGAAAACCAGGGTCAATAGCAAGGGTATTTTTTTCGCCAACAGGAGCACCAAGTAAAAGTTGCTTTAAGTTTTTGGCAAATACTTGTATAGCCGTAGTATCAGCTTTTTCTTTGGCAATTTGCAATGCTTCGTTAGCAAGCGTAGGCGCTAATAGTCTTTTGTAAGCATCTTCAATATATTTTTCTAAATAATGTGCTGATGAAGATTCGTTTTTGATAATGCGTTGGTCTATAATATCTAAAGCGTCATCTTTGTCTATTTCAATTTTTACGCGGATAAAGCCTTCTTTTTCGGCACGTAATATTGCTAATAAACGATGCGAAGGGCATTTGGATAATGGCTCAGACCAATCAAAATAGTCTTTGTATTTCTGAGCTTTTTCTTCGTCAATTTTTGTTTTAATTACTTTAGCACTAATAGTCGCTTTGCGTTCATACGCTCGGCGTAAACGGTTACGAATACCGATATTTTCATTAATCCATTCTGCTATAATAAAACCAGCACCTGCTAATGCTTGTTCTTGACTTGTTACTTCTTTCGTAATATATTTTGAAGCGATATAAAGCAAATCATCATTGCGTTGTGCCATTATTATTTTGGCTAATGGTTCTAAGCCTTGCTTTCTGGCAGTTTCCGCTTTTGTTTTCCGCTTTTTCTTATACGGAAGGTAAATATCTTCTAACTCTTGCAGGTTTTTTGCTTTACGTATTTTTTCTTGTAGTTCAGGGTTTAATAAATCTTGCGCTGCAATAGCTTTTAGTATGGTTTCTTTTCGTTTTTCAAGTGCTTCGTAGGTTTCCTTTAGCTTGGCTATAAGTCCAATAGCTACTTCATCAAGATTGCCTGTCATTTCCTTTCTGTACCTTGATATAAATGGAATTGTACAGTCTTCATTTAAAAGTTTTAAGGTGTTTTTAATGCTTTTTTCGGGTAATTGACTCTCTTGAAGGATGTATTGATTAAGTTCCATGTTTTTATATTTAATGCCACAAAGATAAAAACATAAAACAATAAAAAAGCCAATTAAATCTAATTAATTGGCTTTTGTTTCCTTGTTTGGTTTTAAATTCACTTGCTTACTTCATTATTTTAAATAAGGTGTGTATGATGTATAGCCCATATAATGATGCCATTACAAAAGTTAAAATTGTTGCGTAGTCTGCGATTTCTTTTAGGTTAGATCTTTTCATTTTATTTAGGATTTAATTAGTGTTACTGTTATTATTTGATACAAATGTAATTACTTTTGGAACACTGATTTCCGCTTTTGTATAAACAGCTTAAAAAAATGCATAAACGGCAGAAAAAATATACTTTTAGTTCAGTTTTTAGGTTAAAACAACTTGTTTTATGCTGTTTTGATGCTTAGAATTGTTTGTTAAATAGTTTTTTTAGCTTAAAAATAGTTGTTGTTTATAATAATTAGTGCTTTAAATACTTTCTAGCTAAGATAATTTACCGTATTTTTGTGTATTATTTAGAATCAATCCAAATAAGTAATTTAATTTAATTATTATTTTGAAAAAATATACAGAAGACGATCTTAAAGACGATTTAGCAACTCAAGAATACGAATATGGTTTTTATACTGACATTGAGTCCGATAAATTTCCTATTGGTATTAATGAAGATGTTGTTATTGCTTTGTCTAAGAAAAAGAACGAGCCACAATGGATGACGGATTGGCGTATAAAAGCATTCCGCATTTGGGAAAGCATGGAAGAACCCGATTGGGCAAATGTTGCTTATGAAAAACCCGATTTTCAAGCAATAAGTTATTATGCAGCGCCCAAGCAAAAACCAAAATTAGACAGCTTGGATGATGCAGATCCACAGTTATTAGAGACATTTAAGAAATTAGGTATTTCATTAGAAGAGCAAAAACGATTAGCTAATGTAGCCATAGATATTGTGATGGATTCAGTTTCTGTAGCCACAACATTCAAAAAAACATTAGCAGAAAAAGGTATTATTTTTTGTCCTATTTCTGAGGCAATACAAGAACATCCAGAATTGGTTAAAAAATATTTAGGAACCATAGTACCGCAAACCGATAATTTTTATGCTGCACTAAACTCAGCAGTATTTACCGATGGAAGTTTTTGTTATATCCCAAAAGGCGTGCGTTGTCCTATGGAACTTTCTACTTATTTTAGAATTAATGAAGGAGGAACAGGTCAGTTTGAACGTACTTTGGTTATCGCAGACGAAGGAAGTTATGTGAGTTACCTAGAAGGATGTACGGCACCAGCACGTGATGAAAATCAGTTGCATGCAGCCGTAGTAGAGCTTATAGCGCTTGATGATGCTGAGATAAAATATTCTACTGTTCAGAATTGGTATCCTGGAGATGCTGATGGCAAAGGCGGTGTTTTTAACTTTGTAACAAAACGTGGTATTTGTCATAATAATTCCAAAATATCTTGGACTCAAGTAGAAACAGGGTCGGCAGTAACGTGGAAATATCCAAGTTGTGTGCTAAAAGGAGATAACTCGGTAGGAGAGTTTTATTCTATTGCCGTTACCAATAACCATCAAATGGCAGATACAGGTACAAAAATGATACATCTTGGTAATAACACACGAAGTACTATTATTTCTAAAGGTGTTTCGGCAGGAAAATCACAAAATTCGTATAGAGGCTTAGTAAAAATAGCCAAAAATGCTAAAAACGCACGTAATTTTTCACAATGTGATTCTTTGCTAATGGGAGATTTGTGTGGCGCACACACCTTTCCGTATATTGAAGCTAGTAATAGCTCGGCAATGGTAGAACACGAGGCAACAACGAGTAAGATTGGTGAAGATCAGTTGTTTTATTGTAACCAGCGCGGTATAGATACCGAACGTGCTATTGCTTTGATTGTAAATGGTTTTAGTAAAGAGGTTTTAAATAAACTACCCATGGAATTTGCTGTTGAAGCACAAAAATTATTAGAAATTTCCTTAGAGGGAAGTGTAGGTTAAAAAATAAATTAAATCTTAATAAAAAAAAGATTACAAAATATCATGTTAGAAATAAAAAATATTCACGCAAGTGTAAACGATAAAGCTATATTAAAAG
>CAYPAK010000125.1:0-5306 GCA_964408665.1 uncultured Flavobacteriaceae bacterium
GATAATGAAGAAAAACTCCAACATGTTCCTGTTCTATTTTGATTTTCTACTGGTGTTGCCTCTAGGTCTTTGATAAGTGTAAATTCATATTTACTGCCTTTTTTATTAGAGAAAGTCTCTTTAGATAATTTGTTGTTTTTCTTTCTTCCAATAAGTTCTTGCCCTTGTGAAGGTAAAGCTACTAAAAATATAGCTATAGCTAATACTATTTTTTTCATTTTGTGATATTTAATTAATTTTTCTGATAATAAAATAAACGAACTAAAATTGATTTTAAATAATAACACTATTAAAAGTCGTTTATTTTCCTGCAAGGTATAAAAAAAATAAAAAATAAGTACTTTCTTTTGCTAAAATATTTTGCATTATATAGCGTTTACTACTTAAAGAATTGTTTTCTTTGTCTTATGAAAAAGCATTATTTATTTTTTCTATTAATATATACGTCAATTTGTTTTGGGCAAATAGGAGGGAAGAACACCTATCAGTTTTTGAACTTGGCTAATAATCCACGTCAAGCGGCTTTGGGGTCTAAACTTTTTGCGGCTTATGATGATGATGTATTTTTGCCACTGTGGAATCCTGCGGCAATTAACGAAGATATGGATAAACAATTAGCGTTGAGTTATGTAGATTATCTTGGCGATATTTCTTATGGATCGGCGGCTTATGCCTACACTTTAGATAGACGTGTACAGACCTATCATTTTGGTTTGACATTTGCAGATTATGGCAAGTTTGTTGGTGCAGATGAGCAAGGAAATTTCACAGGAAATTTCACAGGAAAAGAACTAGCAGCTTCTTTTGGTTACGCTAAAAATATTGCTTGGACTGATTTGTATCTTGGTGCTAATGTTAAATTTATTTCTTCGCAATTAGAACGTTACACTTCTTTTGGTGCTGCATTAGATTTGGGCTTAACATATTTAAACGAAGACTTAGATTTTAATGCATCACTTGTAGTACGGAATTTTGGTATGCAATTCAAATCGTACGATGAGTTAAAAGAACAGTTGCCTTTAGATATTAGTTTTGGTATGTCACAACAGTTAGAACATGTGCCTATTCGTTGGTATTATACCTTAGAAAATCTGCAACAGTGGAATATTATCTTTTCTAATCCAGCACGAGAACAACAAACTATTGGTGGAAGTGCTATACCAGAAAAAACAGGATTTATGAAGAATTTAGCAAATCATAGTATTGTTGGTTTAGAATTATTTCCTCAACGTGGTTTTACTTTGCGTTTGTCTTATAACTTTAGGCGCTCTAATGAGCTTAAAATATTAGAACAACGCTCATTTTCAGGTTTTGCGCTAGGTTTTGGCATGCGTTTTAATAAAGTTCATGTTAATTATGCTTACAGTAAATATAATAATGTAAGTAATGCAAGTTTTTTTAGTGTAACGATAGATTTGAATAGATAATTTGGTATTTTTGTATTATGATAAAAAATAATACTTTTCGTGATACTATAATCACAGCCATTATCTTTATGATTATACTTTTAGTTATTACTAATGACTATTCAGAAGCTGCTTTAGTAAAAGTAGCTTCTTGGCAATGGTTTTTGTTTGTGCCATTTTATTATATATTCTCAAAGCTTATTGCTAAAAATAAAGCCAAAAAACAATGAAAAAAATAACCATAGCCATAGACGGTTTTTCTTCTACAGGAAAAAGCACCGTTGCCAAAGAATTAGCCAAAGCACTTTCTTATATTTATGTAGATACAGGGGCAATGTATAGAGCAGTAACTTGGTATGCTATAACAAATGGTTTTATTTCGGATAAAAAATTTGATAAAGAAGCCTTGACAAAAGTATTAGATGATATTGATTTAAAATTCAAGTTTGATGAAGCATTAGGCTATGCAGCTATTTATTTAAATGGTAAAAATATAGAAGACAAAATACGTAGTATGGAAGTCTCTAAATTGGTAAGCCCTATTGCTGAAATTTCAGAAATACGCAGTAAGCTCGTTGCTATGCAAAAGGAAATAGGAAAAGATAAAGGTGTTGTTATGGACGGTAGAGATATCGGTACGGTAGTTTTTCCTGATGCCGAGCTTAAACTTTTTATGACGGCATCTGCAGAAAAACGCGCTACAAGACGTTATAAAGAATTACTAGATAAAGGACACAAAGTTACTTTTGAAGAAGTGCTAGAAAACGTAGAAAAACGTGATTATATTGATTCACATCGAGAAGACTCGCCGCTTGTACAAGCCGATGATGCCATCTATTTTGATAATAGTAATCTAGGTTTAAAAAACCAATTTGAGCGCATATTATCTTTAGCAAAAAGGCGAATAGCAGAAGCGTAAATTTAGCCTCTGATAAAAGCTCTATGACCGTTTCATTATTAGGCTTAAGATAAGTTTTACTATTTAATAAATCAAAAAAAGCAGTTAATACATTGTATTAACTGCTTTTTATTTATACTAAATGAGTAGTTTAAATATCAAATTTTATACCTTGTGCTAATGGTAATGTGCTACCATAGTTTATAGTATTAGTTTGACGTCTCATATATACTTTCCAAGCATCAGAACCTGATTCACGACCTCCACCAGTGTCTTTCTCACCACCAAATGCACCACCAATCTCAGCTCCAGATGTACCTAAGTTTACATTAGCAATACCACAGTCAGAACCTGTTTGTGCTATAAAATGTTCTGCTTCACGCATATTTAAGGTAAATATAGCCGAAGATAAACCTTGAGGAACATCATTTTGTATATCAATAGCATTTTGTACATCACCGCTGTATTTTATTAAATAAACGATAGGTGCAAATGTTTCATGTTGTACGATATCAAAATGATTTTCTGCCTCTGCGATACAAGGCATTACATAGTTTCCAGATTCAAAACCTTCTCCTTCTAATACTTGACCTCCAAAAATCACTTTTCCACCTTCTTCTTGGACGCGTCTTACTGCGTCTTTGAATAATTCTACAGAATGTCCGTCAATAAGTGGTCCTACTAAGAATTTTTCATCTAATGGGCTTCCTATTTTGTCTGCTATTTTTTCGTATGCTTTTACAAAGCTATCACGTACTTGGTCATAAATATCTTCGTGTATAATTACACGTCTTGTAGTTGTACAACGCTGTCCTGCTGTTCCTACTGTACCAAATACAGTTGACATAATAGCCATTTCTATATCGGCATTAGGCGTGATAGTTACGGCATTATTTCCACCAAGTTCTAGTAAGGTTTTTCCAAGGCGTTTTCCTACTAATTCCGCAGCTCTACGTCCTACAGCAGTAGAACCAGTAACTGATATTAATGGAATACGTTTGTCTGATAAGAAATTATCTCCCATTACAGAAGAACGTCCTACTACAAGGTTAAACACGCCTTCTGGCACATTATTATCTATAAGTACTTGTTGTATTATTTTTTGTGTAGCGATGGCTACAAGTGGTGTTTTTGATGATGGTTTCCAGATTACTACATCACCAGCAATAGCTGCTAATGCCGAATTCCAAGCCCAAACCGCTACAGGGAAGTTGTAAGAAGTAACTATTCCTACTATTCCTATTGGGTGATACTGCTCCGAAAGTCTATGAAAAGGTCTTTCTGATTGTAATGCAGCACCATTAATAAGGCGCGATTGCCCAACGGCAAAATCACAGATATCTATCATTTCTTGTACTTCTCCAAGACCTTCTTGGTATATTTTTCCCATTTCATAAGAAACTAAAGCACCTAATTCGTGTTTGTATTCACGTAAAGCATTACCTATTTGGCGTACTATTTCGCCACGTTCTGGAGCTGGTACTAAGCGCCATTCTTTGTAGGCAGCTTGTGCTTTTTGTACTACAGCTTCATAATCGTCTAAAGTTGCTGTTTTTACTGAAGCAATAAATTTACCATCTACTGGCGATGATGATTTGTTGATTTTTCCTTCAGTTTCAATCCATTTTGCTCCCGTAGAAACACCTTGATTTACTTCTTCAATTCCAAGTTTTTTTAGAATTTCTTGAATGTTTATTTGCATAATTATAATTATTTATTGGCTAATTTATTTAACTCATTTATTAATTCTTCAATTTTTTTATCTGAAAATCCTTTTTCTTTGCAGGCTTCTTCTAGTGTTCCCCAAATGGGTTCTCCACACATAATACATCGAATACCATTGTCTTTTAAAAACAACACAGCAAAAGGATAATCTTCTACTAAGTCTTCTATTTGAATGGTTTTAGTAATCATTAGTATTGATGATTTAAATTTCTTGTCAAAATTACTAAAAATTAGCTGGATAAACAAGTATGATTAAAGTTAATAAAAGCACTTCTATTACGCCTTTATTTTAGCTAATAATGCAGCTGTAGAACTGTCAAAATCACTAAAATCATTGCTCTGTATTGCTTTTTGAATATCTTGAGACAACACCTTTCCTAATTCTACACCAAATTGGTCAAAGCTATAAATATTCCAAATAATACCTTGTACAAAGGTTTTGTGCTCATAAAGTGCTAGTAATTGTCCTAACGAAAAAGGAGTTAATTGTTCAAATAACAAAGTGTTAGATGGTTTGTTTCCTTCAAAATGATTAAACGAAGTTGTATTTTTTCCTTTTGTTCCTGCCATAAGTGCTTGACTTTGTGCAAAAGCATGAGAGAGCAGTTTTAGTTGATGTTCGGGCTGATTATTTAAATCTTTTTTATAGACTATAAAATCTATAGGAACAGTACTTGTTCCTTGATGTAGTGCCTGAAAAAAAGCGTGTTGTGCATTAGTACCCGTGCTTCCCCAGATGATAGGCGAGGTGTTGTAATTAATAAAATCACCATTTCTATCAATTGATTTTCCATTACTTTCCATCACCATTTGCTGTAAGAAATCGGGTAAAAAATCAAGGTATTGTGTGTAAGGTATTACGGCTTCGCTGTTTCTGTTATAAAAATTGCTGTTCCAAATACTTATTAAAGCTAATAGTACAGGCATGTTTTTTCCAAAAGGTTCATCTTTGAAATGTTTGTCCATAGCAAAAGCACCTTGAAGTAGCTTTTCAAAATTTGAGAAACCAACACCTAAACTAATGATTAATCCTACTGCACTCCATAGTGAGTAACGACCGCCTACCCAATCCCACATAGGAAAAATATTGCTTGGTGCTATGCCAAAATCAATGGCTTTGTCTGTGTTAGCAGATACGGCAACAAAATGTTTTGATACGGCACTTTCTCCTTGTTTTGCAATAAACCAATCTCTTATAGTTCTAGCATTAGTAAGGGTCTCTTCTGTTCCAAAAGATTTTGAAACAACAATAAAAAGTGTAGTTTCAGGGTTTAATT
>CAYPAK010000126.1:0-5298 GCA_964408665.1 uncultured Flavobacteriaceae bacterium
ATTCTCTTGCGTTAGGGATTGAGGCTTTGTTGGAGCTCTTTTTGCGCTTGGTAGCGCAAAAAAGCGACTGCCGAAAGCCCGACCGACCTCAAGGGAGGGAACGCCCAAAAAATATTAAAGCATTAAATAAATTTACTTTGCTATAAATTAAATATATTTGCATTAAATCTAGCGATATGAAAGAAAAAATAGCACAATTACGAGCTGAGCTACGCATACATAACCATAATTATTATATTCTTGATAAGCCTACAATTTCAGATTATGAGTTTGATATATTACTCAAAGAATTGCAAGCACTTGAAGATGCTCATCCTGAGTTTTTTGATGCTAATTCGCCTACACAACGCGTTGGTGGTGCTGTTACTAATGATTTTAAAACGGTAAAACACGACTACCGTATGTATTCTTTAGATAATTCGTATTCTAAAGAAGATCTTGTAGATTGGGAAAACCGTATTCAAAAAATACTCGGTGAGGATGCCAAACCAAGCTATACTTGTGAGCTTAAATATGATGGCGCATCGATAAGTCTTACTTATGAAAATGGTATTTTACTCCGTGCCGTAACGCGTGGCGATGGTGTGCAAGGCGATGATGTGACTAACAATATTAAAACTATAAATAGTGTACCGTTGCAACTTCAAGGTACAGATTACCCCAAACGTTTTGATATTCGTGGGGAGATTGTAATGCCTTTTGCTGGGTTTAACAAACTCAATTCTGCTCGTATTGCTAATGGCGAAGAACCGTATGCAAACCCAAGAAATACCGCTAGTGGAAGCCTTAAGCTCAAAGATAGCAAGGAAACAGCTCAACGTCCTTTGGATGCTTTGATGTATTTTATAGTAGGTAACAATTTGAATATAAAATCGCAATTTGAAGCGCTTTCCTTGGCTAAAAAATGGGGATTTAAAGTGCCTAATACTGCAAAAAAATGCCAAACTATTGATGAAGTTTTGCAGTACATAAACCATTGGGATAATGCACGTTTTGATTTACCTTATGAAACGGATGGTGTGGTTGTTAAGGTTAATAGCTTTGACCAACAAGAGGAATTAGGTTATACGTCTAAATCGCCACGATGGGCTATTGCCTACAAGTTTAAAGCGGAACAAGTAAGCACTAAACTCCTTGATATTGACTACCAAGTGGGACGTACTGGCGCCATAACGCCTGTTGCTAATCTTGAAGCTGTACAACTAGCAGGAACGGTAGTAAGACGTGCTTCTTTGCATAACAAAGACCAAATAGAAAAACTAGCTTTATATGAAAATGACACGGTTTTTGTAGAGAAAGGAGGCGAGATAATTCCAAAAATAGTAGGTGTCGATTTTGCTAAGCGAAAAGCAGATGCTAAGCCGGTAACCTATATCAAAAACTGCCCTTCTTGTGGTAGTCTTTTAGTTCGCAAACCTGATGATGCCAAACATTTCTGTACTAATGAATGGGCATGTACGCCACAGATAACAGGGAAAATACAGCATTTTATAAGCCGAAAGGCTTTGAATATAGATGGTCTTGGTGCAGAAACCATTAATTTACTGTATGAGAATGGTTTAATAAAAAATAGCGCTGACCTCTACGATTTAAAATTTGAGGATTTATTACCATTAGAACGTATGGCAGAAAAATCGGCTAAAAACATTATTAAAGGACTTGAAGCATCTAAACAAGTGCCGTTTGAGAAAGTACTTTTTGGTATCGGTATTCGTTTTGTAGGCGCTACGGTTGCCAAAGTACTTGCTAAGCATTTTAAAAACATAGATGCTTTGCTGCTAGCTAGCTACGAGGAGCTTATTTCGGTTAATGAAATTGGCGAAAAAATAGCTTTGAGTGTGATTAATCATTTTAAAAACGAACAGTATCTTAAAATCATTGAGCGCCTGCGTAATGCAGGATTGCAGTTTGCTATCAATGAAACTGATGAGCAGTTAAAATCAAATAAACTCGAAGGGAAATCTTTTTTATTCACCGGAAAACTAACCCAGTTTTCACGTCAAGATGCACAGGAAATGGTAACAGAAAACGGTGGAAAAAACAGTAGTACAGTTAGCAAAAACCTTAACTATCTTGTAGTTGGCGAAAAAGCAGGTTCTAAGCTCAAAAAAGCAGTAGCATTAGGCAGTGTTACAATACTTAGCGAAGATGAATTTTTGCAATTAATAAACAGCTAATGCAAGAAGAAATAAAAGATACGTACAAAACGATAATTGCTCCTGCTATGGGAGAAGTCTTTAAAGATAGAGGAAGTAAATTTATAGGCTATGCCTACCCTATAACTAGTGAAGATGAAGTGAAAGACTATATCCATCAGCTCAAAAAAGAGCATCACACAGCAAGACATTGGTGCTATGCTTGGCGCATAGGAACAAGCACAATACGAACACGAGCTAATGATGATGGCGAGCCTAGCAACTCCGCAGGAAACCCTATTTTGGGGCAATTAGTAAGCTACGATATAACCAATACTTTGGTAGTTGTAGTGCGCTACTTTGGCGGCACAAAACTGGGTGTTGGCGGTTTGATAAACGCCTACAGGACAGGCGCTAAATACGCCCTTGAAGAAGCCCAAATAGTAACACGAACTATAGACCAAATCTTTACACTTACCTTTGAGTATGCGGCTATGAATAAAGTAATGCGCATTATCAAAGAACAAAAACTCCCTGTGCTAAGTCAAGTTATGGAAATGCAATGTGTTTTTGTGCTTAGTATTCGCTTAAAAGATGTAACTCGCATTAAGCAACTGATTGAAGATTTACGTATGGTGAAATTGGAAATAGAAGAGTGATTCTTCTTAAAAAGATTGTCAAAAAAAGCTTTACAAAACTACTTTTGCTTACAGACCAATTCAGCAACACGCTGTGAAGCGCCACCACCACCTAATTTTACTATGAGTTCATCATAGTCGGCCAGCATTTTTTCTTTGGCTGCTGTTTCCATTAATTTATGTAGTTCTGTGGCTAAATTTTTGGGATTAAATTCATTTTGTATGAGTTCTTTTACGATTTCTTTATCCATAATCAGGTTTACTAAAGAAATGTATTTTAAATCTACCAAGCGCTTACCAATAGCATAAGAAATAGCACTTGTTTTGTAACAAACTACTTGTGGTACTTTAAACAAGGCTGTTTCTAAGGTGGCAGTTCCCGAAGTAACCAAGGCATAAGCGGCGTTGTCTAAAATATCATAGGTTTCGCCTGCTATAATAGTAATAGGTGACGTTCCTACTATTTTTTTATAATACGCTATCTCTTGAGAAGGCGCTGCCGCAAGTACAAATTGATAATCTGGAAACTCTGGTATCATTTGAAGCATTACAGCTAGCATTTTTTTTATTTCCTGCGTTCTGCTCCCTGGAAGTAATGCAATAATTGGCTTTTCGATTAATTGATTTCGCTTACGGAAGTTTGTTTTTTTAGTACGATTAGCAATAGCATCAAGCAAAGGATGTCCTACATAATGTACAGGAAAATGATGTTTCTTTTCGTAGAAATCTTTTTCAAAAGGTAAAATGACATACATTTCATTTACGTCACGTTTTATCTTATGAATTCTATTTTCTTTCCAAGCCCAAATCTGTGGCGAAATATAATAATGTACAGGAATATTATTTGCTTTAGCAAAGCTAGCAATACGCATATTAAACCCTGGATAATCTATAAGTATAAGCACATCTGGATTGTAGGCTAATATATCTTTCTTGGCTAATTTTATATTGCCCAAAATCGTACGAATATTAAGCAAAACCTCTACAAAACCCATAAAAGCGAGCTCTCGGTAATGCTTTACCAAAACGCCTCCTTGCTCCTGCATCAAATCGCCACCCCAAAACCGAAATGTGGCATTTTGGTCTTGTTCTTTTAAGGCTTTCATTAGGTTGGAAGCGTGTAAATCTCCTGAGGCTTCTCCTGCTATTATGTAATATTTCATATTTTTTTATTAATAGTACAAAAATGCGTAAAAATATTTAGTAAAAAAACTATTTTGCCTTTAATAATGCATTTCCTATTGCACAAGACAGGCAACGATTCTTTACACAATACGTATTCTTTAACTGTAATATAGCTTGACTTTCTTGGGCGTTTCTTGCTTTTAACCCTAATACTTCAAAGCGATTAACAATACTATTCTTTTCTGTTTTCAAGGCTTGAATAAGTTTTAAATCAAAATCAGCTTCCGTGGTTTGATGTGATTTTTTATACAAAAACTGAAAAGGTATAATGGTATTAATCAGTAGTAAATCTACAAATGTTTTAGAGAGTTTCTTTGTGCGTTTTTTAGATTCTAAATCAAAATTATAATGTGTATCCCAATAATTTGAAGCTTTTATATCAAATAAAGTATAAGCTTTTTCTAGTGTTTTTAATGCCATTATTTTGGCTACTAATTGCTGCTCTTTAGCATAAAGCATCGCCAACTGTGACAAGCGTATTGTGGGGAAATTAGGCGGTCGAAGTCTGAAAAACTGTGGTTTTGTATTTATGGTGTCTAATTGATATTTATGTTTATAATAATGATATTCTTGCTGTAATTCTTTAAAGTAAGTGTCGTTTTTTTCTTCAGCTAACAAGCCTGCTTGCCCAAATAAAATAGCCTCTAAGACCAATGGTTTATGGTATTCTTTTCTAAAAACAGTAAATGATATGCTTTTTGCTAAGGTCAAGAAGGAGTCTCCATTTGTTTTTAAACCAAAATTTTTAGCCAACAACTGAAATAGTACAGCTTCCCAATCATTATTAGTATTATTTAATAATTCTTTTATAAACTGTGTTTTTTCTTCTAAGCGTTCGTAATACAAACGCATTAGCCAATTGGTTTTTGTAAAAGTGTCCACTTTGTTTAATTGCTTCTCACAATTAATAAATTCTTGTTTTTTATCAAATAAAGTATAGTAGCGTTCTAAGGTAATTTTGGGCACTAAACCTTTTAATTCCAAAGTTGGAATAGCCGTATTATCTTTTCTATAAATTTCGCTATCGTGCTGCCAAACTACGTGCAGAATTACATTGTCATAATTCTTGTCTTCTTGATGATTGTGCGCGTACCAATCACTACTTTTGAGGTGAATTTCTACATTTCCTGCCCAAAGTTGCCCTGCAATATTAATTTTTGCATTAAAAAAATCAGCACCTTCATTTAAATTATGAATACCTTTTTGCTTGATAACAATAGATTCTCCGTTTGTAGTAAACAAGCTATTACCCAAATGCAAATATTGCCATACATAATGTAAAAAATCTTCTTGCATAATTAATGGTTTGGTATGCTAAAGATAGTACTTATTTTTATAAC
>CAYPAK010000127.1:0-5231 GCA_964408665.1 uncultured Flavobacteriaceae bacterium
TTTAAATAATTTGTGTTTTAATAGTTAGAAATAATCCAAAAACGATAATTATAAGGGCTACAATTTTCTTTAATTGAATTATTTTTTTGGTAGTAAGTTTTTCTTTAAGTTTTTTAGCGATGCTAATTTTAATTAAATCGCTTATAAAATAACCACTAATAATTAAAGCAAAATAAGTCGCTATTTTACCGCCATTCATATCAAGTTTAGGGCCAATATTAATTAATATACCAAGCCAAAAACCAAGAACGCCTATGTTCATAAAATTAAGTAGAAATCCTTTTAGAGTATGTTTTAATAAACTGGTTTCTTCCACACTAATATGTTGTGGTTTAGTTTGCTCTTTTTGTGCTTTAAAAAAAGAAATAACCCCGTAAATAGCCATAATAACCCCACCAAATAAGTACAGTTTAGGATTATCTTTAAGTTTTAGCAACACGGCATAAGAACTAAAATAGGCAATTAATATAAAAGAAATATCACCAAGTATAACGCCAAAATCAAAGAACAGGGCTTCTTTTACACTTTTGGTAACGGCGGTTTCTAAGAGCACAAAAAATACAGGCCCAATCATAAAACTGAGAAAAATTCCTATAGGTATGGCGGCTAGATACTCAGACATTATTTATTCATTAAAAAAGAGAATTCATTGCGTGTTAACTCGTCTAAAAATTCTTTATTAATAGCTACTTTGGTACTTTTGCTATGCAGATTTACCTTTACTTTTTCAGCCAAATCATAAACTAGAAAACTCAAAGGACTTTCTCCTTTAAAATTGTTCATTAGTTCTTCAAGTAGCTCTAATTGTACACTACTAAGTTTGTCAATATTAAGTTTAATGCTTATTTTTTTAGCCAAGGTTTTCATAGTGTCTTGTAGCATCGATACATGTCTGTATTGCACTCTTGGAGGGCCTTTTTTGCCTGTGTCTCTGTTTTCCCACCCTGCTTTTACATACAGTTTTAGATAAAGAAATGCATTAGCCACTAGAAAATGCCTATTTTTAAGGTATTCTTCACCAAAAATAGCAAATTCGTGAGCGGCATCATAATCTTCTACTATAAAACGACACCATCCTTTTCCATTTTTTGAAATACGATGATCTACACTAGTTACTATTCCTGCTACTTTTAGTTCTTTGCCAATAAGTGCATCTAGTTGTGATAAGTGGCTTAAGTTGGCGTTGCAGAAATACTGTAATTCGTATTTATAATCATCTAAAGGATGTCCAGAAACAAACATACCTATCACTTCTTTTTCCCTATGTAGTAGCTCTAATGTGCCCCACTCTTCTGCGGGAGGAACGGTAGGCTCTGGAATCTGTACTTCACTAGATTCGCCAAATAATGAAAGTTGTGAGCTGTTTGCATTCTCTTGAAATCTACTTCCAAATTTCAGGATTCGTTCTAAGAATAACTGCCCATTTTCTTCATTAAAATACTGTGCGCGATGCACGTCTGTAAATGAGTCAAAACCACCGCCAAGCGCAAGTCCTTCTATAGCTCTTTTGTTTACCGCTTGCAGGTTTACACGTTTTACTAAATCAAAAATAGATTTATAGGCACCTTTTTTCTTACGTTCTTCTACTATAGAAGCTACCGCACCTTCGCCTACATTTTTTATAGCGCCCATACCAAAACGTATTTCGCCTTTTTCGTTTACGGCAAATTTATAGTAGGATTCATTAACATCTGGAGGAAGTACAGGAACGCCCATTCTACGACATTCTTCCATAAAAAAGGCAACCGTTTTTATCTCTCGCATATTATTAGAAAGCACAGCGGCCATATATTCTGCAGGATAATGCGCTTTGAGGTAAGCCGTTTGAAAAGCAATATATGCATAACACGTGGAGTGCGATTTATTAAAAGCATACGAAGCAAAAGCCTCCCAGTCTTTCCATATTTTTTCTAATTTTTCCTCAGGATGGCCATTTGCAGCGCCGTTTTTCATAAATAATGGTTTCATCTCATCGAGCACACTCATTATTTTTTTACCCATGGCTTTACGGAGCTTATCGGCTTGCCCTTTGGTGAAATTGGCAATATCTTGCGATAATAGCATTACTTGCTCTTGGTAAACAGTAATACCATAGGTCATTTTAAGTCGATTTTCCATTATAGGTAAATCGTATTCTATAGGTTCTTCACCGTGTTTACGGCGTATAAACTGCGGAATATACTCCATAGGGCCTGGACGATACAATGCGTTCATGGCTATCAAATCATCAAAACTTGTGGGTTTTAGGCTGATTAAATGTTTTTGCATTCCTGCAGATTCATATTGAAAAACACCTATAGTTTCTCCTTTTTGAAACAGCTCATAGGTCTTTGGGTCATCTAGAGGGAATTCATCAGGGTCTAACTCAACACCGTGTCTTGCTTTTACTATTTTTACCGTGTCTTTGATAAGGGTTAAGGTTTTTAAACCTAAAAAGTCCATTTTTAGTAACCCTGCATTTTCTACTACACCATTATCAAACTGTGTAACAAACATGTCAGAATCTTTGGCAGTAGAAACAGGCACGTGATTGGTTATATCATCAGGCGTAATGATAACGCCGCAAGCATGTGTTCCTACATTACGAAGCGAGCCTTCTAACACACGCGCTTTATTAATCATTTCGGCTTCCAGATCTGACCCTTGCGAACGGCTAATTAAATCCTGTACTTTTTCAAGTTCTTCAGGGCGCAATGCTTTTTTTAAAGCAGTTTCATCTAATTTGAAAATTTTATTCAGTTTCATATTAGGGATAAGACCTGCTATTCTTCCTGCTTCATCAAGTGGCAAATCTAAAGCTCTACTCGTATCACGAATAGAAGATTTGGCAGCCATAGTACCATAAGTAATAATCTGTGCTACTTGAGATTTTCCGTATTTATTGATTACATAATCTATAACACGACCACGACCTTCATCATCAAAATCAATATCAATATCTGGCATTGATACCCGTTCTGGGTTTAGAAAACGCTCAAAAAGCAAATCGTATTTTAAAGGGTCTATATTGGTAATCCACAAGCAATATGCTGCCACAGAACCTGCAGCAGAACCACGACCAGGTCCTACAGAAACTCCCATTTCACGAGCAGCTCGTATAAAGTCTTCTACAATTAAAAAATAACCAGGATAACCTGTTTTTTCTATAATTTCTAATTCAAAATCAAGGCGTTCTACCACTTCATCGCTTAGCTTTTCGCCATAGCGTTTTTTTGCCCCTTCGTAAACAAGGTGTCTTAAAAAAGCATTTTCACCTCGTTTTCCGCCATCAAGGTCATCTTCTGGGTTAATGAATTCTTCTGGGATATCAAATTTAGGTAGTAATACCTTTTGAGCTAAAGTAAAAGGCGTTATTTTGTCAACTATTTCTTGCGTGTTACTTATAGCTTGAGGTATATCATTAAAGAGTTGTTTCATTTCGTCACTACTCTTAAAATAATATTCTTGGTTTGGTAATCCGTAGCGGTAACCACGACCACGACCAATAGGCGTTGCTACTTTTTCAGCATCTTTTATACAAAGCAAAATATCATGAGCTTCGGCATCTTCTTGTTCGATGTAATAATTACTATTAGTTGCTACAAGTTTTACTTGGTGTTTAGTAGCAAATTCTATTAACACTTCATTTACTCGGTCTTCATCCTCTTGATGATGGCGCATTATTTCGAGATAAAAATCATCTTGAAACTGCGTTTTCCACCAAACTAAAGCCTCTTCGGCTTGTTTTTTACCGATATTTAATATTTTGTTGGGTATTTCACCATAAAGATTTCCTGAAAGTACAATTAAATCTTCTTTATATTTAGCTACAATATTTTTATCAATACGAGGCACATAATAAAAACCTTCGGTATAAGCTATGGAAGACATTTTGGCTAAATTATGATACCCTTTTTTGTTTTTAGCTAAAAACACAATTTGATACCCATTGTCTTTATTAGATTTATCTAAATGATTTTCGCAGACATTAAGGGCAATTCCCAAAATGGGTTTTACAAGTTGTTCTGTTGGCTCTTCGCCAGCATCTTCTAATGCTTTATTTTTTGCTATTGCTGCTTTATTGTACTTTTCTGCTGCCGACACAAAACGAAAAGCACCCATCATACTTCCAGAATCGGTAAGTGCTACGGCAGGCATTTTTGCTTTAGCAGCTGCCTGTACCAAATCGGTAATGGTTATCGTACTTTGCAAAATAGAAAAACGACTATAGTTGTGTAAATGTGCAAAAGCTACATCTTGAAGTTCCTTACTAACTGTAGTAGTTTTTTTGGTTTCTTTTGGTTTTGTTATTAGATTTTCACTAGCTTTTTTAAGATTGACGTGCTTTAAATCAATCGCCTGAATAGGTTTTGTGTTTTTTTCTTGAAAAGTTTTAAAATATTCAGGTTTTACCTGCAATTCTTCTGGGCTATATACTTCTTGGCGTATTAATTCTAAAAAACAACGTGTAGTTGCAGCAACATCGGCAGTAGCATTATGTGCTTCGGCAAAAGGTTCTTGAAAAAGGTAATCGTGAAGTTCGGTAAGTGTAGGGAGTTTAAATTTACCATAACGACCTCCGGGGAGTTTACAAAGATTAGCAGTTACTTCGGTACATGTATCTAGTTTGGGTAGTTCAGTTAAAGGACTTGCTATACCTTCACGGTAAAACTCACAACCCATAATATTAATATCGAAATCTAGGTTTTGTCCAACTATAAATGTTGTTTTTGCTAAAGCGGTATTAAATCGTTCTAAGGCTTCTTTAAGCGGAATACCATCTTTTTGTGCCAATGCTGTAGAAATTCCATGTATGCGTTCGGCATCATAAGGTATATCAAAACCTTCGGGTTGTATTAGAAAATCTTCTTGTTCTATTAGATTTCCCATATCGTCATGCAGCTGCCAAGCTAGCTGAATACAGCGGGGCCAGTTATCAGTGTCAGTTATGGGGGCTTTCCATTTTTTGGGTAAACCTGTGGTTTCGGTATCAAAAATTAAGTACATGTAGCAAGTGTATTAAGTCTGCTAAAATACAAAAAATGTTTGATTTTTAAGAAAAATTTGCTTTACGTTTTTCTAAAAATGCGGTTGTACCTTCTTTGAAGTCAGTAGTACCAAAGCATGAGCCAAAAAGTTTAATTTCGGTATCAAATCCGTTTTTGTTGCTGTCATAATTAGCATTTACAGCTTGTATAGCTACTTGTATTGCTTGTGGTGAATTGCGCATTATTTTTGAAGCTATTTTTTCG
>CAYPAK010000128.1:0-5154 GCA_964408665.1 uncultured Flavobacteriaceae bacterium
ATTAAAGGGCTAATAATGGTTATTTCGTTTTCTGTAGCAAATAAATCTCTCAAAACACGTTTACCTGCATTTTTTCCCGAATATATTTCTACATCATCACCAGCAGTTGTTTGCTTGAAATTAAAACTAAGTTGTTCTTTTGTATTCACGTTTTGTAATCCTATTTTAGACTGTTTGCAAATTAACGAAAAAAAAAGCAATTAGTGAATAAAAAAAATGTGATTTTAAAATAAAACCACATTTTATTGAGTATAAATAGAAATTTACAGTATTTCGTAGCTTCGTTTTATAAAATTAGTTAACGCTTCTCCTTTTAATAAGTTTTGAGAGAGCTTAGCTAAATCTAAAGCTTGTTTGATATACTGCTCTTTGTTTTTCTTTGCTTTAAGAATTTTATCCATCAATGGGCTGTTTGTGTTTACAATTAGATTGTACATGTCAGGAAAGTTACTCATTCCCATCATACCGCCACCTCCAGTTGCTTGCATGTCTTTCATTCTACGCATAAATTCGGGTTGCGTGATAATAAACGGATTATCATTAGAGTCCAAAGCTTCCATTTGTACCGTGTAAGTTTCAGGGACGGTTGCTTTGATGCTTTCTTCTAATTTTTTAATACTTTTCTCATCTAATTTACTGATTTTATTGTCGTCTTTTTTAATTAGATTATCAATGTGGTCAGCATCTACACGTGCAAATTTTACTTTTTCATTACTCGTTTCTAGCTTTTGTATTAAATGCGGAATAATAGGCGTATCTAGGAGTAATACCTCATAACCTTTTGCTTTAGCAGTTTCTATATAGCTGTGCTGTGCTTCTTTGCTAGAGGTATAAAGTAGTATTAGGTTGCCATCCTTGTCCGTTTGATTGGCTTTTAAGTTCTCTTTTAACTCATCAAGAATGTAGTATTTATCTTCAATACTAGGATACAAATAGAATTTTTGAGCCCTTTCGTAGAATTTATCATCGGTAAGCATTCCGTATTCTAAAACTACTTTTATATCATTCCATTTTGCTTCAAAATCTTCTTTTTTATCTTTGTAAATACTATGCAGCTTGTCCGATACTTTTTTAGAAATATACTTAGCAATACGCTTTACAGAAGCATCTGCTTGCAAGTAACTTCTACTTACGTTTAATGGAATATCTGGAGAGTCAATCACACCGCGAAGCATTTGCAAAAACTCAGGAACAATACCCTCTACATTATCTGTAACAAAAACTTGGTTTTGGTAAAGTTGTATTTTGTCTTTTTGAATATCTACATTAGTAGTCATTTTTGGGAAATACAAAATTCCAGTAAGATTAAAAGGGTAATCTACATTAAGGTGTATCCAAAACAATGGCTCTTCAAACTGTGTAGGGTAAAGTTCTCTGTAAAAATTAAGGTAATCTTCATCAGTCAGTTCACTTGGTTTTCTCAGCCAAGCAGGGTTGGTATTGTTTATAATACGTGGTTTTTTGATGGTCTTTTTGTCATCGCCTTCTCCTTCGGTAATTTCTTCTTCACCAAACTCAATAGGCACACTGTTAAAACGGTTATACTTCTGTAGTAATTCTAATATTTTGCTTTCTTCTAGAAACGCTTTAGAATCTTCGGCAATATGTAAAACAATTTCGGTTCCATAATCTTCTTTTGCTATTGGTTCAATAGTAAATTCTGGAGAACCATCGCAAGACCATTTTACCGCTTCAGTATCTTTTTTATATGATTTAGTTAAGATATCTACACGCTCAGCAACCATAAAAGCAGAATAGAAACCAAGCCCAAAATGCCCAATAATTCCTGAGTTTTCTACTTTGTCTTTGTACTTGTCCATAAACTCTTCTGCACCAGAAAAAGCTACTTCGTTGATGTATTTTTTTACCTCATCTGCGGTCATTCCAAGTCCTTGATCTTTGATGTGAAGTGTGCCGTTATCCTTATCAATCCATATTTTAATTGTAGGATTATCTAGTTTTACCTTTGCTTCACCAAGGTTTACCAAATGCTTTAGTTTGCTTGTAGCATCTGTAGCGTTAGAGATAAGTTCTCTTAAAAATATTTCGTGATCTGAATACAAAAATTGTTTTATCAGTGGAAATATATTCTCTACTGATACATTTATTTTTCCTTTAGACATAATTATTATTATTTTTTGATTTATTAATATTATTTACATAAAGCTATTAGCAAAAGAAATACCAAACTAACAAAAATGACAAGATGACAGTTTCTTTTATTTGACTTTGGTAGGGTTTTTGCTCTTTGTGTAGTTATATAATAAATCGACATTATGAAAAGAATAATACTTTACCTATTTTTACTCCTAGCAAGTTATAGCTTTGCACAGCAAGATGCCACTAAAACAGTAGCAAATGCTATAGATTTTACGGTTTATCCTAATCCTGTAAAGTCTAGTTTTAAAATAACTACGGAGGCAGCAATTCTTAAAGTAAGAATATACAATGTTCTAGGTAAAGAGCTAGCAGTATTTGACAAACAAGCACTTTATACGGTTGCTGATTTAAAAAAAGGAATTTACCTTTTGCATTTAGAAACTAAAAGCGGAGTTGCTGTACGCAAATTAATCATTAAGTGATTGTTGTAGTGTTTTAAAATAGCTAAAAGCTTGTATTAACCGAGAACCGTACCACGAAAAATATTCACCATCAACCAAAATGGTTTTAATTCCTGTTTTTTCAGTAAGAGCTATTGCATCTTTTTCTTGAAACGGATAAGGTTCGGACGATAGTAATAATAAATCTAATTTAGCTAATTGATTTATATCTACCGTTGGATAATGTCCTTGGTTTATATAGCTATTCTCAAAATTATTTAACAGTAATAATTCATTAATAAACGTGTTTTCTCCTGCAACCATCCAAGGGCTTTTCCATATAAAATAAGCTGTTTTTCGCTTGGGTTGATTAGCAATGAATTCTTTAAATTTAAGATATTCACTATTAATAGTTTTAGTTATTTTTAAAGCATTTTCACTACAGTTTAATAATCCACCTAAAGCTAAAACAGTTTCTAAAGTATCTTCAATACTAGTAATATCTGTAACGTAAACAGGTGCTATTTTTTGTAATTCAATGACCATTTCCTTTGTGTTTTCTTCTTTATTACAAAGAATAAAATCAGGTTTTAAGGCTTTGGTTTTAGCATAATTAACCTTTTTAGTGCCGCCAACTTGCGCTTTCTCTTTTTTTAACCTTTTAGGGTGAATGCAAAAGCGAGTTATACCTACAAGTTTATCTTCAAGACCTAAATCAACCAATAGTTCTGTTAGCGAAGGCACAAGTGATATAATGCGCTGCGGATGCTTTTTTATACTTAACTTTCTACCTAAATCATCTACTATTTCTTGATAAACCATAGTCCTATAAAAGTGATTAATCCATTAATACCAAGTAGTTCAAAACCAAAATGATAACCTGTAAGACTAGGAGAAAAGGTGTTAAGTGCATAACTTATAGCTACCGAAGCTATGGTTATAGGCAGTATCCATTGTCCATTCACTTTGTGTTTGGTAAAAATACTAAAGAAGAATAGTCCCATTAAAGGACCATAAGTATAGCTAGCGATAGTAAATAGACCAGCTATAACACTTTGTTCTAATACGGCATTAAATAAAATAATAATAAATACAAGTGCTATAGAGACAATAATATGCGTCTTTTTGCGTAGCTTTTCTTGCTTTTCTTTTGGTGTGTTTTCTATATCCAAAAAATCAACACATACCGAAGTAGTAAGCGAGGTAAGTGCTGAATCTGCACTAGAATACGCAGCCGCAATAAGTCCTAAAATAAAAACAATAGCAAGCCCAAGTCCTAATCCGCTATTTACGGCTATTTCAGGAAAGAGTAAATCGGTACGCACTTTGCCATCAATCATAGGAATGCTTATACCAAATTTTTCGGCATAAATAAATAATAAAGCACCTAAGGATAAAAATATTAGATTAACAAATACGAGCAGACTTATCATACTCAGCATATTTTTTTGTGCATCTTTAAGGTTTTTACAAGTTAAGTTTTTTTGCATCATATCTTGGTCTAATCCTGTCATAGCGATAGCCATAAAAGCCCCTCCAAGTAATGATTTCCAAAAATAACCTTTGGCTTTGAAATCATCAAAAAAGAAAATACGGTTATAAGATTGTAATTCTTTGGAATGTATAAAATCACTAATAGACCATCCTAATTTATCAAGAATAAAAATAATAGCCATAGCAACTGCTGCAAGCATAAAGAACGTTTGTAAAGTGTCTGTCCAAACGATGGTTTTTATCCCTGCTCGGTGTGTATAAACCCAGATAAGCGCAATAGAAATCACTACAGTTACCGCAAAGGGAATGCCCCATTTGTCAAAAATTAAATATTGAAAGGTAAGCGCTACAAGATACAAACGGAACGCAGCACCAATAGTCCTAGAAAGTAAGAAAAAAGCCGCGCCTGTTTTGTGTGCTTCTGTACCTAAGCGTTGGTCTAAGTATTGGTAAATAGATGTTACATTAGCCTTATAATATATAGGAAGTAAAACAAAAACGATAACTAGCGTCCCCAAGAAAAAACCAAAAACCATTTGCATATAGCCAAACGCTCCTTTACCTACAATACCAGGAACAGAAATAAAAGTCACACCAGATAAGGTAGCGCCAATCATACCAAAGGCAACGAGATACCAAGGCGATTGTTTGCCTGCTTTAAAAAAAGCATCATTAGAACTACTTGATTTACTCGTAAAGTGAGCAATGAGCATTAATACGCCAAAATAGGCAAGTACAAGCAAAGAAACATGTAAAGGTTGCATAAATATTTTTTTTAGTGCTGTAAATGTAACTTATATTTTTTGGATTAGAAAATATTGAATTAATAATTGTATTTTTGCCGCTATGGAATTTGCATCAAAACACCTTGAAAAAGCCGTTAATGAAATAGCACAACTACCAGGTATTGGTAGGAGAACAGCGTTGCGCTTGGCTTTGCATTTACTCAAGCAGCCCAAAGAACAAGCAGCGGGTTTGGCTAATGCCTTACAAAATTTAGTGCAGGAGGTAAAATTCTGTAAATCCTGCCATAATATCTCCGATATGGATATTTGCCAATTATGCGCAAGTCCAAAACGCGATAAAACGCTAGTTTGCGTGGTCGAAGATATTCGCGATG
>CAYPAK010000129.1:0-2513 GCA_964408665.1 uncultured Flavobacteriaceae bacterium
AACCAGTTTACACTTCCTACTACAACAGTCTCATTAGGAGATGCCACCACTACTATATATGAAGATGCCAAACAAAGGTATTATGATAATGGAGGCAACATGAACTATACAGGACCAAGAGATTTTCATTTTTCTTATGCTTGGTGGGAACATAATATGACTAATGATGATTTACTACGTCAACGTGTTGCATTAGCATTAAGTGAAATTTTTTCATTTTCTGATGAACTTGAAAGAGATAAATGGGGAGAAGGATCTGGTTATTTTTATGACGTTTTAGCTAATGATGCCTTTGCTAATTTTGAAACATTACTAATGGATGTTACAAGACAACCCATGATGTCTCGGTATTTAACCTACTATAATAACCCAAAATCTGATATTGCAAACAACCAATTTCCTGACGAAAATTATGCACGTGAGGTAATGCAATTATTTACTATAGGACTTTATGAACTTAATAATGATGGAACTTATGTATTAGATGCATCCAACCATAGAATTCCTACTTATGATAATGATGATATTGCAGAATTTGCAAAAGTTTTTACTGGCCTTGGTGCTGGAGCTGCGCTATATGGCCTTACACCTAGCTTTGGTTTAGATTTTGGTTTAGTAGATAAAGGCGTTCCACTAAACATGTACGATGCCTATCATGAGCCTGGAGAAAAACACTTGCTCAATGGCTATACCATCCCTAGTGGGCAAACAGGCATGCAAGATGTAACCGATGCCATAAATCATCTTTTTAACCATCCAAATATTGCACCTTTTATAGCAGAAAGATTGATACAACGACTTGTAAAATCAAACCCAACTCCGCAATACATCAATGATGTAGCCAATGCTTTTAACAATACTAATGGCGTTCGTGGCGATATGAAAGCGGTAATAAAAGCAATATTACTACATCCAGAGGCGCGCTCTTGCTCTTGGAGTACTAACTCTGAACAAGGAAAGCTACGAGAACCTATGATACGGTATTTTAATTTATTAAGACAAATAACATTAAACAACCCTTCTGCTAAATACTGGAACTCTGGTAATTATTTTCAAGGATACACCTATCAAGCGCCACTTAGTGCACTTAGTATATTTAATTTTTATTATCCCGATTTTTCGCCAAATGGCCCTATTGCAGATGCAAATCTTGTTGCGCCTGAATTTCAAATTCACGACTCTTACACAAGCGTAGGTTATGTTAATGCTTTTGATGCATTTATTCACGATGAAATACCACTTTTTGGTAATCAAAGTTATTTAGGATTAACTGATGTTACTTTTGATTTTACCACTTTAAAATATCTTGCTAAAGATGATGAAGTATTACTTAATCATTTAGATATGCTATTTACTAACGGACAACTGTCTAATGAAACGCGAACAATTATTAAAACAGCAATGGCTAATTATCCTGGTTTAGATGATACTTCATTATTAAACAAATCTAAAATTGCGTTATGGCTTATTTTGGTAAGCCCTGATTATACAATACAAAAATAACATTATGAAAAAAGACATCTCAAGAAGAAAATTTTTAGGGCAATCATGTGCTGCTGTAGGTTATACGAGCCTTTTTTCATCATTAATAAATATGAAAGCCTTTGCCGCTGCGGCAGCAGATAACTCGGCATTACCTCCAGGGGACTACAAAGCCCTCGTTATGGTTATGCTCAATGGTGGTAATGACTCATTTAACATGGTAATTCCAAAAGGAAACACTGAATACAACGAGTATGCTGCTGTACGTTCTAACCTAGCAATAGCACAAGCAGATTTATTAGGCATAAACCCAATTACTAGTGATGGAAGATCTTACGGCTTAAACCCTAGCATGCCTAATTTTCAACAATTATTTAACAGTAATAAGTTAGCTTTTCTGAGTAACGTAGGCACATTAGTAGCGCCTATGACTAAAGCTGAATACACCAATGGTAGCGTAGAAAGACCTCTAGGACTTTACTCACATTTAGACCAACGTATGCAATGGCAAACAGGAAGACCTAATGAGCGAACTCACAAAGGTTGGGGAGGACGAGTTGCTGATTTAATTCAGTCTATGAATACCAACCAGAATATATCTATGAATATTTCATTAAATGGTATAAACACCTTTCAATATGGTAATCAAGTTGTGCCTTATGTCATTACTCCGAATGGGGCTATAAGCATTACCAACTGGGAAAACAACGACCCTTATAGTACTGTTCAACGAACAGCAATGAACTCGCTTATGGATCAAGATTACTACGATATTTATAAAAATACCTACAAAAACACCTTAAAAAGCTCTAACGAAACAAGTCTTGTTTTTCAAGCTGCTATAGATGGCGTTACGCCTTTTAACACAGCTATGCCTGCTGATAATGATTTAGCTGCTCAACTACGTATGGTTGCCAAAACTATTGCAGCTAGAGACACTTTAGATTTTTCTAGACAAATATTTTTTGTAGAACTAGGCGGATGGGATCATCATGCAGAGTTACTTCATGAACACGGCTTAAAACTAGGCG
>CAYPAK010000129.1:2613-5152 GCA_964408665.1 uncultured Flavobacteriaceae bacterium
CCTACCACTGCTACAGATTTGCTTTTTGCAGAATTAGCACAGTGGTTTGGCGTATCAAATACTGACTTAAATACAATATTTCCTAATCTATCTAATTTTTACGACACCAGTTCTGGCGTCCCTCCTATTGGATTTTTTATATAATTATTATGAAAAAACTTTTTATCACATTCGCATTATTAACTAGTCTATTATCATCAGGACAATGTTTAGAGAACAGACATAACACTAACTGGTTTGATGGTTGGGTATCATGCAATACAAGCCCAAACCCTATAAGCAGTTATGGTAATACCCATTGGATAAAATATGACCTTGGTCATGTTTATACAATTTATAAAACTAAACTATGGAACACCAATGACCCAAGTCATTTAGATTATGGCATAATGAATTATACTATAGATTATTCTATAGACGGCAATACTTGGACAAATTTAGGTAGTTTTACAGCAAATCAAGCAACAGGACTACCACAATACGAAGGTGATTTTGGAGCAGATTTTAATGGTGCTTCTGCTAGATACGTACTTATAACGCCTACATCTAATTATGGCGGTTCATGTTATGGCTTTAGTGAATTATTATTTAACTTAGACGGCACATTAACTGTTTCGGAAGATGAATTAAATAATGACTTAACTATTCAAAGTTTTCCTAATCCTTTTTCCGATGAAATTACATTAATAATTAATACACCCATTAATGATAAAATCAATTATAAAATAATAGACATTCTTGGACGTGAAGTGCTTAAAAATAGCTTAACAACAGTTACAGATACCAATGCAATAGCAATAAATACTAAAAACTTAAAAACAGGTGTTTATTTTGTACAAATACAACAAGGAAAATATCAAAAAAGTCTTAAAATAATAAAAAAATAGTTTTCATTAATGCTAAAAAATAGTTTATTATTCATACTAATGCTAACCGTAAGCAGCATTAGCATACAAGCTCAAAATGCTCCAGGGGGAATCGCCACAAACAATGTGATTTGGCTAAAAGCAGATAGCGGCATAAGCTATACAGGAAGTACTGTATCTGCTTGGTCTGACCAAACTATTAATGGTAATAATGCAACACAAGTAAACACAAATTATCAGCCATCATTTAATGCTAGCATGCAAAATTATAATCCAGGCGTTTATTTTGACGGAACGGATAATTACATGGATATTAATGATTTAATTAATCCAACTAATACCAAACTAGCCATTTTTGCAGTAGGTACAAATGAAGGTGGTGGCGATTTATGGCATGCTATGGTTGCAGGACAAACAGACAGTCAATGGACATCTGGCGGCTATGGCTTATGCTCTTATAATGGTAATGCAAATTTTGGTCTTTGGGTAAATGCTTGGAATATCAATGCTGCCACTACATATATTGGTAGCGCAGGCATGCAAGCAGCAATACTAGAAGGAGAGTACAATTCAACTAATCTTTTTTTTTATAAAGATACCGCATTAAATAGTGCCAATTCATATACAGGAACAATAGGCGATGGCGGAGGGACTTTTTTAGGAGGTGCTAGTGCCACAGCTAATAGTCACAAAGGGCATATTGCCGAAGTAATTATCTATGACCGAGATTTAAACAATCTAGAACGCCAAAAAATAAACAGTTACCTTGCTATAAAATATGGCATCACAGCAAGCAGATTTGGTATAAATGACAACTATTTAAACAGTAATGGAACAAGTATCTATACTGGAAATTCTTCTAATGAATATTGGCATGGCATTATTGGTATTGGTAGAGATGACATTAGTTATTTAAACCAAAAACAATCCAAAGAACCTAGTGATAATTCACGAATATATTTAGGGAATATTACCGCAAGTAATGATGCTAATAGCAATACAATAAACAATAATATCGCTTATATTGTTATAGGCCATGATATGGGATATCGCAGCGCAACAATAGATGCTAATGCCGAAAAACCAAGTGGTGTAACCGCTCGACTAGAGCGCGAATGGAAACTAACTAATACCAATTTTTCTAATACTTTTAATGTTGATATTCAATTAAATATTTGCGTGGACATTCCGCCAATAAACCCCAATGATTTAAGATTATTAGTAGATGATGATGGTGATTTTAGTAATGCGCAAGTAATTGATAGCACAAGCGGAATAAATTTTACAGTAAATGGAAATGTAATAAGCATTATTGGTTTAAATAATAGTCAGTTTCCTATTAATAGCACCAAATATTTTACCATTGCTTCTATTAACAGCACTACATTAGCCAATAATTTCCATGCATTACCTGTACAAAACATACATACTTGTGATATCAATCAAAATGGAATAGCTGATTTTACTATTGATTTAAACAATATAGAAAACCAAGTAATTGGTAGTCAAACAGGCTTAACTGTTAGTTATTATGACCATTTAGGAAACACTTTGAACTTAACAAACCCTTTTACCAATACAGTTGCCTATGACCAAACAATAACCGTACGAGTTACTAATCCTTACGGTTGCTACGAAGAAACTACTTTTCATTTACTTACCGATGCACTTCC
>CAYPAK010000130.1:0-3868 GCA_964408665.1 uncultured Flavobacteriaceae bacterium
GTTGGTAGTTTGTTTTTAAAGCGCCAAAATAGGTTTGAAATTTGTCTTTTTCTGCACCTTCATATCGCACAACTAAAGCTAGTGGATTGGCTAATGAACCAAAATTTACTTTACGCGCATAAGGCGTGTAATTATAATTATTAATAGCAATATTACCCAAAAAATCAAAGGCTAATTTTGTGTTTACTTTGTAGGATAATAGTGTTTGTACATCTGTAAAATTGGGCTTGTAGTTTACTTGTATATCTTTGTTTTTTACCAGCAAACTATTATTGCGGTAACGTGCACCAAGTAAATAACTAAATTTATTTTTTTTATTATGTAATGAAAAGCTTCCACCTAATAAACTAGCACTAGCGCTTCCACCAAATTTTTGTGGTTTTATATAATCTATCGCAAGTACAGAAGCTAATTTATCGCCGTACTTAGCTTGAAATCCTCCTGCTGAGAAGTGTACATTTTGTACTAAATCTTTGTTTACAAAACTAAGTCCCTCTTGCTGTCCCGAGCGTATCAAAAATGGACGATACACTTCAATACCATTAACATAAACCAAGTTTTCATCATAATTACCCCCACGAACGGAATATTGTGTGCTTAGTTCGTTATTAGAATTTACATCGGCATAGGTTTTTAAGATGCTTTCTACGCCGCTATTAGCACTTGGTGCTACTTGTATAATGTCACGCGAAACGGTAACAATGCCTTCGGCAGATTTTCTATTGTCTTTTACAATTACTTCGGCTAATGCAGTTGTTTTAAGTTGTAAAGTAATGATTAAATGACTTGATTCATTTGCTTTTAATTGTATTTTTTTTTGAAAAGTAGCAAAGGTGTTATGTCTAAAAGTCAATAACACTTCTTTATCAGTAGGAATATTCAAAGAAAAATTACCATTGTCATCGGTAATGGTGTTTGCATATTTGCTTTGCACGGTTACTAATGGTATGCCAATACCTTGATTGTCCGTAATAGTTCCTGTTACTGCTACAGATTGTGCAGAAATAAAATGGCTAATTATAAAAACGACTAGTGTTAAATAGTATTTCATTATTTTTTATCTTTTCGGTAAAAATACGTATTATAAATGACTTTGTTGTTGGCATTATCTATAACAATTACTTTAAGGTTTTGTTTTCCAGATTTGGTTATGCCATCACTAAAATTATAGGTAAGTGTTCCTTTTTTGGCTTCGTATTCCATTAGTATCCATTTGCCATTAATCGTAGCACGGTAATATTTTATACCAGATTTATTGTCTTTTATTTTTACGATGAGTTGCTTGTAGTTACTTAGCCATTTTCCTTGTACAAAATTAAGCGGTTTTACAGTAGGTTTCACTGTGTCTTTGTCTAGTTTAAACTTACCTAGGCTTTTGCTTTTTGCACTAAAAATAGTCTCTTTTTTCTTAGTGTTTAGGTAGTAATAGTTTCCTTTTCGGTTTGCTTGAGCAATGTACATGTGCTTGCGTTCAGCTTCGGGGTAAGTGCTTACATCAAAATTAACAGTAAAGCGTTTTCGTAGCGGAACAGTATTGTTGTGTAAAGTTACAATGCCATCTTTTTCGGAATAATCAAAATAGAAATTATTGTAAAAAGTGTATTTGTCAAAAGTAGCAGTAAAGCTGTTTCCTGTGATATAATTAACTTGTGCTCTGTCAAAATAATTTGGGGTTACTTTTTCTTTTTCAATACGGTTTATTAGTGGCAAGTCTTGCCCTTTAATAGGTATTTTTATAGTGCTTTCATTACCTTTAAAATCACTAACAATAACGGTAATTTGATAATCTTTTTCTTCATCAATAGTGATGTAGCCATTATCTACAACATTTTTATAAATACTTAGTTTATTATTGGGAAGTACAAATAAGCGTTGGTTGTATTCTTTAAATTTTTTGTAGCGTTTGTAGTCTAATAACAGGTTTATATAATGTGTTTCGCCAAATGAAAATTTATCAATTTCACTTTCATAAATAATATTGCCATTCATTAGCAGTTTAATGTTATAAATACCATTCCAGTTATACGAACCATCTTGTTTGTCATAGGTGTTTACAGCTATTCCTATTTTTCCAAAAGCAATTACAGGGTCAGTGGTAAAAGACCCTATTTTCTTTTGATTAAGATTAGCTTGCACTACATCATTACTTTGGTTTATCTGTGTGTTCTCTGAAATAGGGTAAATCAAAACACTTTTTATAATAGGTTTTTGGGTGTCTTTTATATCAATACCAAAAAGCATTGGGTTGTGCGGAATAGCTCCTTTGGTTTTTCGTATTTCATAATGCAGGTGTGCGCCGTGCGAACCGCCAGTATTTCCGCTAAAAGCTATAAGTTCGCCTTTTGTTACTTTTAAATCAGTTGTTTTTGGGTAAACTTGAATAGTATAGCTTTCTTTTTTATACTGCCTTGCTTTAATGAAACGTTGTATTTTCGGACTAAATTTTTTCAAGTGACCATATACAGTTGTATAACCATTAGGGTGTGTAATGTATAGCGCTTTGCCGTAGCCTCCGTGTGATATTTTAATACGTGATACATAGCCATCTGCCGCGCTATACACCTTTAAACCTTCTCTCCCTTGTGTTTTTATATCTAAGCCAGAATGGAAATGATTACCACGAAGTTCGCCAAATGTGCCAGAAAGAAGTAACGGAATATCTAGTGGTTTTCCCATGTCTTGCGGATATTCTTGTGCGACTGCCAAAAATGTAGTGAAGCTAATGATAAAAAGGATAATATATTTCATAGTGTTATTTTAGATTGTGCTAAATTACTTATTTTTTCAAAACAATTAAGGCAAAAAGTGTTCCAATTTGAGTTATTTATCAAATTACGAAAAAAAATAGGGAATCTAAAGTATTTTTTTGCTATTTTTGTAAAATATGAATTAGCAACGATGAGTAACAAGACAATTTTAATTAATTCTATCGAAGAAAAATTAAGAAAACTCCTGTTATCTTACGAGAGTCTAAAGCAGCAAAACGAAGGTTTGAAGCAGCAGATTCAAGTACAGGCTAGTAAACAGTTGAAAATGACAAATCAAATTAATGATTTAGAAGATCAATTACTATCTGCAAAAATTGCAAACTCTATATTAGGCAGTAATGATGGTGCCAAGGAAACAAAAAGTAAAATCAATTTATTGATTAGAGAAATAGATAAGTGTATAAGCACTTTGAATGAGTAGTTAAAGTTCTTTATAATGGCTGAAAAAATAAGAATACGAATAGCGATAGCAGATCGTTTGTACCCTTTGCATATAGCTCCAGAACAAGAGGAAGGTATGCGCAAAGCACAACGTAAAATCAATGAAATGTTGAAGTTTTATGAAGATAATTACGAAGTGCAAGACAAACAAGATGTAATAGCGATGTGTTTAATTCAGCTGGCTACAGAGTTTGAAATGAAAGACTTTATAAGCCAAGAAGAAAACAGCTTACTCGATACTAAACTCAAAACACTTGATAGTTTGCTTGATTTGCATCTAGAAGATAAAAACGTTCATTAAAATAAATAATCAGAATACTGCCTACATTAATTTTTGTTTGATAAACTCAACACCATCAAATTAAAAAGGATGAGTCTTAATAGTGAAAGCGTGCTGTCTTTGAGCAGATACTTGACCTATTAGTTAGTCCTAAACTTGTTATTTTACGAGTTTATAAAAACCAATTAGTGTAGGCTTTTTTTATATAAAAAAAACAAAATATGGAAAACTTAATATTATACATAATCATAGCCGTAGTGGCAGGAATTGCAACGGGCTTTTTGATAGCTAAATTTTTAGAAAAAGGAAGCGCTTCAAGTTTAGTAAATAAAGCAAAAAAAGAAGCTTCACGGATAATAAAAGAAGCTACTAAAGAAGG
>CAYPAK010000130.1:3968-5141 GCA_964408665.1 uncultured Flavobacteriaceae bacterium
GCAGAGCTTGAAAAGTTGCATAGAAAACAAGTAGAAAAATTAGAAGCAATCTCTGGTCTTTCTGCAGATGAAGCTAAAAAAGAATTGGTTACTTCGCTAAAAGAAGAAGCTAAAACAGATGCTTTAGCTTATATCCAAAATACTATGGAAGAAGCAAAATTATCTGCACAGCAAGACGCTAAAAAGATAATTATTAATACGATTCAACGTATAGGTGTTGAAGAGTCTGTAGAAAATTGTGTTTCTGTGTTTAACTTAGAATCAGATGATGTAAAGGGACGTATTATAGGTCGTGAAGGTCGTAATATTAGAGCGCTAGAAGCAGCTACAGGTGTAGAAATAATTGTTGATGATACGCCAGAAGCTATTATCTTATCTTGTTTTGATCCTGTGCGTAGAGAAATAGCTCGTTTATCAATGCACCGTTTAGTAACAGATGGAAGAATACATCCTGCACGTATTGAAGAAATTGTAAATAAGACTAAAAAACAAATAGATCAAGAGATTGCAGAGGTGGGAAAACGTACTGTTGTAGAACTCGGAATACACGGTTTACATCCAGAGCTTATTAAAGTAATAGGTAGAATGAAATTCCGTTCTTCTTATGGTCAGAATTTACTGCAACACTCTAGAGAAGTAGCTAAACTTTGTGGTACTATGGCGTCAGAATTAGGTTTAAATCCTAAATTAGCCAAACGAGCAGGTCTGCTACACGATATTGGGAAAGTGCCAACAGAAGAAGCAGAAACACCACATGCAATTTTAGGGATGCAATGGGCAGAGAAATACGGCGAAAAGGACATTGTTTGTAATGCTATAGGAGCTCATCATGATGAAGTAGAAATGAAATCATTATATGCACCGATTGTTCAGGTTTGTGATGCAATATCAGGAGCAAGACCGGGGGCAAGACGTCAAGTTTTAGATTCATATATACAGCGTCTTAAAGATTTAGAAGATGTAGCCTTTGGGTTTACAGGAGTGCAAAAAGCATATGCTATTCAAGCAGGTAGAGAGCTGCGTGTAATGGTAGAAAGTGAAAAAGTAGATGATGCTACAGCAGCACGTTTATCATTTGAAATTTCTCAAAAGATACAAACCGAAATGACGTATCCAGGACAAGTAAAAGTAACGGTAATACGAGAAACAAGAGCAGTAAATATTGCTAAATAG
>CAYPAK010000131.1:0-1739 GCA_964408665.1 uncultured Flavobacteriaceae bacterium
TGCCTTTTTTAATCCTTTGGCACAGTTTCTGTAATTATACAAGCAAAGATACTAATGAATTTTATATCTTTGCTTACATAATTGAACATGAATATTAAAACAAAATGAAAATGAAAAAAACAATTTACATTGCTTTAGGCTTAGTTCTTACTAATCTAATAAACGCACAAGACATTCCTGTAGCCGCCAAAGATACCATTACTTTTACAGAAGAAAAAGTGGTTGACATAAAAGAAATGGACACAGAAATAGATGCAGATGTGCATGAACAATTAAAAAAAGAACAGGAAGCTCAAGAAATTAAAAAACCAGAAACAGCAGCTTTAGAAGAGCAAAAAGCTCAAGAAGCGGCAGAATTAGCAGTAAAAAAAGAAGCTTTAGCTGAAGAAAAGAAAGCTAAGGAAGTTGCTAAAAAAGAAAAAGAGTTAGCAAAAGCAACAAAGTCAGCCGAGAGACGTGAAAAAGAATTAGCAAAAGCCAAAAAATCAGCCGATAAAGAAGCTAAACGAGCTGAAAAAGCACGAAAAGCTGCCGAAAAAGAGCAAGCACATTTAGAAAAAGAACGTAAGAAAGCTGAAAAAGCAGCAGCTAAATTAGCTAAAGCAAAAGAACGCTTTGCAGATGCAAAAGCAAAACTTTCTAAACAAAACATGAAACTAAAAAAGCTAGAGCAAAAGCTAAAAACACAAACAGCAAAAGGAAAGCTTTCCCCTAATGATATTCAAAAGAAACAAGCAGAAATTTTAAAACAAAAAGGACGTATCGAAGAACAAAAACTAAAAATAGATAAGCTGAAATTAAAAATTTAATTTATCTTTTATAAAACTTAAAAAGCCTTGTAATATTAAATATTACAAGGCTTTTTAAGTTAATACAACAATGTTATAAAACAAAAAATCCTCCAAATCTGAAAAGATTAAGAGGATATCTGTTGGCCCACAAGGACTCGAACCTTGAATGACGATACCAAAAACCGGAGTGTTACCATTACACCATGGGCCAATTTTCCCGTTTGGGACTGCAAATTTAATTTAATATTTTTTATTACAAAACCTTTTTTCATTTTTTTTCATTAACTAGCTTTAGTCATCATCATCTCCCCAACTTGGATCTTCTTGGTTTTGATTAGGGTTTGTACTACCCCCTTGCGTGTCGTCTGTTTTATTACAATCTACACGAATACTAAGATTTGCTGGTGCTGCAAATTCTTTATTAGAAATTTTTAAACTTTCATCGGCATAAAGACTTTTTAAGTACAAAGCAAATATAGGAAGTGCCATAGTTGCCCCTTGCCCATAAGCTATAGACTTAAAGTGTGTAGCTCTATTATCTCCACCAACCCAAACACCTGTAGCTAAGTTTGGAACAATACCCATAAACCAACCGTCTGATTGGTTTTGTGTAGTCCCTGTTTTTCCTGCTATAGGGTTTGTAAATCCATAAGGATAACCTGTTACAACACTTTTGTATAGTTTGCTTTTCTTTTGAAATGAATGACGTAATCTACTACCAGAACCTGATTGTGTAACCCCTTCCATTAATTTTAAAACAACATAAGCTGTTTCTGCACTTACCGCATCTTTACTTTTTAATTCATTAGTCCAAAGTATAGTCCCATTTTTATCTTCAATACGCGAAATTGCAAAAGGTTCTATATAAACTCCTTTGTTTGCAAAACTGCTTAAAGCGCCAATCATTTCATACAATGAGAGTGTTGGTGTTCCTAAAGCGATAGATGG
>CAYPAK010000131.1:1839-5082 GCA_964408665.1 uncultured Flavobacteriaceae bacterium
ACTTTTATAGCGCCTGTTTGTGGTTCTACACTCATTACTCCTGTGTTTAAAAAATGTTTGTAATATTTAATAGAATCACGAGGAGTCATTAGGGTGTCTTTTTCTCCTTCCCAAGAGAAAATACGCATTTTTGTTTCTTTGTCAAAAGAAGCTAATATTTCTTTATCAGAAATTTTTTGCTTTTTCATCATTTTCCAACGGTATGATGATTTTATAGCATGTTTATAAATATTTTTTATCTCTTTAGGTTTTAAATCGACAAATGGTGCTGTTTTGTTTTTTTTGTTTTGTTCAAAAAATGCTTTTTGCAAATTAGGCATATGTGTTGCTACCGCAGTTTCTGCATATTTCTGCATGCGAGAATCTATAGTAGTATATACTTTTAATCCATCGGTATAAATATTTACGCCTTTAAAATTAGGGTCATTTTTTACTAATCCTTTCATAAACTTACGTACATATTCTCTAAAATAAGTCGCTGTGCCTTGGTCGTGAGCATCTCTTGTAAAGTTTAATTTTAAAGGAATTTTACGTAATGAATCATATTCTTTAGGACTAATAAACCCTTGTTTTTTCATTTGGTTCATAACCACTTCTCTACGCTTTTCGGTTAAATCTTTTCTGCGAACAGGGTTATATAATGTAGGGTTTTTTAGCATGGCAACTATCATTGCACTTTCTTCTAATTTTAATTCTTTGGGTTCTTTTCCAAAATAAATACGTGCTGCCGATTGTATGCCAACACCATTATAATTAAAATCTACCGTATTGAGATACATGGCTATAATTTCGTTTTTGGTATATTGACGTTCCAAGCGTACTGCTATAACCCATTCTTTTATTTTTTGCTTTAAACGGTAGAAAATATTCCCTCGCCTTTTATGAAATAAGTTTTTGGCTAACTGTTGTGTTATCGTACTTGCTCCACCATCTTTTCCTAATTTTACAACCGCACGTATTGTTCCTCTTACATCGATACCTGCATGTTTAAAATAACGTTCATCTTCTGTAGCAACTAATGCATTTACAAGGTTTTTAGGTAAATCTTTGTAAAAAACAGGGGTTCTATTTTCTTTAAAAAATTTACCTAATGTTTTTCCGTCAGAAGAAATAATTTGAGTTGCTAAATCAGTTTTAGGATTTTCTAATTCTTCAAAGCTTGGCATTTCTCCAAAAACACCTACAGAAGCTAGAAAAAAGATTAACATTACTACTGCTATACCACTAAATATAAGTAGCCAAAAGCGGATAATCCACTTTTTAAAAGGATTTGTTTTGATTACTTTTTTTGCCATTATTTTTTACTTTTTGTTATTTGAATACCAATATCTGTTAATCCTTTTAGGTTTTTAACACCATCAATACTACCGTTCTTTCTATTTGCTTGGTTCACTGTTATTGTATAATCACCTGTTTTGTCAAATTTATAATTTTGCTTGTAAGCAAGCCAGCTTTCTTTTACTGAATTTCCTGTTCCTAACCAAGAACCATCAGGATTTGCCATTAAATACTCTAACGTATCAGTCTCTACCGTTTTATTAGGTTTTATTATTTTTGCGATTAAATAAATAGAGCTAAACTCATAGTCATTAGTATTTCTAAGGATAAAATTAATGTTATAATTACTTACTGTGTCTATGTTTTTTACATTAAAAACAGCTGTATTCTTTTCTTTCCAAGTGTTATCAGCAAAACTTTTGGTATCCTCATAAACACTATTAGAACTACACGAATTTAATAGTACTATTAATGGTAATATAAAGCGTATTGATTTCAATTATTTTTGGTTTTTGTTATTTTGATTATTTGGTTTTCTTGATTTATTTTTAGAAAATCTTTTTGGTTTACTTTGATTTTTTTGTGTGTTTTCTTGTTTGGTATTGCTTGTTTTATTTTGATTATTTGGTTTTTTTCTTCTGTTATTGTTTTTTCTGCGATTATTATTTTTTCGTTTTGGTTTATCAAAACGAGTTAAACTATCTTGACCTACAACGTTTTCGTAGTTTGGTGTATTGTCCACAACGGTAAGATTAGCTTCATAAGTAGCTAAGTTTGGTGCTTTTTCACCTTTTTTATTGATAGCTAAAATTTCTTTAACCTGCTCTTTAGTAAGTTGATGCCAAGTGAGTTGTTTATCTTTTATAGTGTACCACATTAAACCTTTAAAAATATCCATCTTTTGGTAATAGGCAATTCCTCCTGCCGTTTTTAATGGAATATCTGTCTTGGGGAAATCTTTTAAAGCATCAGTATAGGTGTCTAACTCGTAGTTTAAACAGCACTTTAGTTTACCACATTGCCCTGCAAGTTTTAAGGGGTTTAATGACAGTTGTTGATACCTAGCTGCGCTAGTACTTACAGAACGAAAATCGGTCATCCAAGTAGAACAGCATAATTCTCTACCACAAGAGCCAATACCTCCAAGACGTTGTGCTTCTTGGCGCGCTCCTTCTTGACGCATTTCTATACGTATAGAAAATTGCGTTGCCATATCTTTTATTAGCTGTCTAAAATCTACACGTTGGTCTGCCGTATAATGAAAGGTGGCTTTGGTGCCATCTCCTTGAAACTCCACGTCAGAAATTTTCATTTTTAGTCCTAAACGCAAGGCTAATTGTCTTGCTTGCATTTGCACTTCTTTTTCTTTGGTACGTGCTTTAGCCCATATATCTAAATCTTTTTGAGTAGCTTTTCGGTATATTTTTTTAACCAAATCACTATCAATTTTTACTTTTTTCTTGTTCATTTGGATTTTTACCAATTCACCTGTAAGTGAAACAGTACCGATGTCATGTCCTGGCGAACCCTCTACAGCAATGTCATCTCCCATATATAAAGGGATGTTTTTAGTATTTTTAAAAAAGCCTTTTCTGCCATTTTTAAAACGAACTTCTACAATATCAAAAGGTTTTTCTTGACCACTTGGTAATTGCATATTAGCAAGCCAATCAAAAGTAGAAAGTTTATTGCAACTATCTACGCCACAAGTACCATTATTCTTACACCCTTTGGGTAATCCATTTTTTGTTGTTCCACAACTTCCACACGCCATAATATTATATATATAGTAATCACTTTGTTAATAGTGATTTAATTTTAAATTAAAAAACAATTCTTTAATCGGTAAAGATAAGATTTGTTTTTATATGCACAAAATAGATTTTTTTTTAATATCCGTTTTATTTGCTTACTTTTGCAGTCGCTAAAAAGCGAAATAAATAACTAATTTAAAAAGAATTATAT
>CAYPAK010000132.1:0-2351 GCA_964408665.1 uncultured Flavobacteriaceae bacterium
TATTAAAAATCTTGTTACATTTGGTTTTTTATTTCAGTATGATGAAAAAACAAGAAAAATACGACAGAACATATCTTAAAATGGCACAAGAATGGGCTAAACTATCTCACTGTGAACGTAAAAAAGTAGGTGCACTTATTGTAAAAGGTAAAATGATTATTTCTGATGGTTATAATGGAACACCTTCAGGTTTTGACAACTGTTGCGAAGATGAAAACGGAAACACCAAATGGCACGTTTTGCACGCAGAAGCCAATGCTATATTAAAAGTGGCTTCTTCTACACAATCTTGTAAAAATGCTACCTTATATATTACCATGTCTCCTTGCCAACAATGTAGTAAACTCATCCATCAAGCAGGTTTTAAACGCTTGGTTTATGCTCAAAAATACAAGGACGATTCTGGATTAAAATTTTTAGAAAAAACAGCCATAGAACTAGTTCATTTACCTTTTAAAAATTAATGAAAAATAATAAAATATACTTACCCATTTTTTTATCTATTGCAACAGCATTAGGAATTTTTATTGGAAGTAATTTAAACTATTCTAAATCCGCTTCTATTTCTTACAAAGCGGGTTCTCAAGAACAAAAAATCAAAAAACTGATTGATATTATTGAATATGATTATGTAGATAAAGTAAATACAGATAGTTTATTAGATGGTACAATTAAAAATATTGTGAATAAATTAGATCCACATTCTGTATATATTCCTGCCAAAGAACACGAAAAAATTGAAGAAAAAATGAATGGTCATTTTGTTGGTGTTGGTATTCAATACAGAATGATTAATGATTCGCTTACTGTAATGAACACTATAAAAGGTGGTCCAAGCGAAAAAGCAGGTTTAAAAGCAGGAGATAGAATCCTTTTAGCAGATAAAGATACCCTTTACGGAAAAAAGCTAGAAAGTAAGGATATTATGAGTAAATTAAAAGGAAAATTAGACTCAAAAATAAAACTTCAAATCTATAGAAAATCAACTAACGAAACACTTAATTTTATTGTAGAACGAGGAAATGTACCTCTTAAAAGTATTGATGCCTCCTATTTGTTAAAAGATGATGTTGGTTATATTAAACTCCATAATTTTACCGCAACATCCTATACGGAATTTAGTAAAGCATTAAAAAAACTGATTTCAAGCGGTATGCAAACCTTAATTTTAGACTTGCGTGGAAATACTGGTGGATTTATTGGTGTTACAACCAAAATTATTGATGAATTTTTAAAAAACAACAAACTCATAGTTTTTACCAAAAACAATAAAGGAACTATTGAAAAAACATTTGCAACAAGTAAAGGCGATTTTGAAAACGGAAAAATATATGTGCTTATTGATGAAGAATCAGCTTCAGCAAGTGAAATTTTAGCTGGTGCTTTACAAGATAATGATAAAGGAATAATTGTTGGAAGACGCTCTTTTGGTAAAGGATTAGTTCAACAAGACATGGAATTTAGCGATGGTTCTTCCGTAAGACTTACAACGGCAAGATACTATACACCAACTGGACGATCTATCCAAAAAGCATATAGATTAAACCATAAAAATGAGTATTATCAAGATGATTTTCAAAAGCGTTTTTATAATGGTGAATTAACTGTTGCCGATAGTATTCACGTAGTAGATAGCCTAAAATTTGTTACTCCAAAAGGAAAAGTAGTTTATGGTGGAGGAGGAATTATTCCTGATGTATTTGTTCCACTAGATACTACAAAAATATTTGGCAATTACTACTTTGCCGATATGAATAATTTTGCTTTTAATTATATTGATAATCACAGAAAAGAATTTGAAGAAATGACCATCAATTCCTTTATGGATAACTTTGATGAAGGTGATAAGATAATTCAATTATTTATTGATAAAATAAAAGCAAAATATCATTACAAAAATGAAAACAACCCTAAAATACGCTATTATCTAAAAGCTATATTTGCAAGAGAATTATTTGATGATAATGGCTTTTATCAAGTGTTAAACACCAATGATAAGATGATTGATAAAGTATTAGAACTGGAGAATTTAAAAGATGAATAGTTTTTTGTGGGTTTTAAACACATAGGCACATAAGATAACATAGCAGTAGTGAATTTTCGGAAAACCTAACCGCAAAGCTCGCAAAGAAAACGCAAAGGGCACAAAGCTGTATGGAAAATCTGTAAGAACTTAACCACAATAGACACATAAAACACAAATAATCTGTGAAAATTTAGCCACTAATAAATTCGTGTTTATCTGTGTAATTCGTGGCTAAAACCTGCGCAATCTTCGGAAAACTTAACCACAACAGACACACAGAATACATAATAATCTGTGAAAATTTAACCATTAATAAATTCGTGTT
>CAYPAK010000132.1:2451-5043 GCA_964408665.1 uncultured Flavobacteriaceae bacterium
TAATAAATTCGTGTTTATCTGTGTAATTTGTGGCTAAAATCTGCGTAAAACTATTGCTGAAATAATACATTGTATTCTACTTACATTTTGTATTTTTGACCAAAATTTTTTATGTCTAAAGAAAACCAATTCATACCACAAAAATTAGACACCTCAACGTTACTTAACGGAAGGGTTACTTATAAAGCACCAAGCAATATCGCTTTAGTTAAATATTGGGGAAAAGAAGGAAATCAAATTCCTAAAAATCCGTCTATTAGTTTTACTTTAAGTGCTTGTTTTACTATAACTACCTTAGAGTTTACTAGAATTAAACAAAACAATCACTTTAATTTTGAAGTGTTTTTTGAAGGAGAAAAAAAAGAAGAATTTAAACCAAAAATTCAAACTTTTTTAGAGCGAATAGAAGCGTATTTACCGTTTTTAAAAGACTATCATTTTACCATAAAAACAAGAAATTCTTTTCCGCATAGTAGCGGAATTGCCTCTTCTGCAAGCGGATTAGCAGCATTGTCTTTGTGTTTAATGTATATAGAAAAAGAATTAAATCCGATTATTTCTAAAACCTACTTTAATAAAAAAGCCTCTTTTTTAGCTCGTTTAGGTTCTGGAAGTGCGAGTAGAAGCATTGAAGGAGAAGTAGTTGTTTGGGGAAAACATCCAGCAATTGACCATAGTTCTAATTTATTAGGAGTAAAATTTCCTTATCCTATTCATCAAAATTTTAAAAATTATCACGATACTATTTTACTGGTTGATAAAGGAGAAAAACAAGTGTCGAGTACCGTTGGTCATCAGTTAATGAACAATCATCCGTTTGCGGAACAGCGTTTTAAACAAGCTTATGAAAACCTAGATAAAATGTCTGTTATTTTACAAAAAGGCGATATAAATGCTTTTATTGCCTTGGTAGAAAGTGAAGCACTAACACTTCACGCTATGATGATGACAAGCAATCCGTATTTTATCTTAATGAAACCCAATACCTTAAAAATTATCGAAAAAATATGGAAATTTAGAAAAGAAACTCAAGCAAACATCTGTTTTACCTTAGATGCAGGTGCAAATGTGCATGTTTTATATCCTGAAAATGAAAAAGAAAAAATTCACAATTTTATCATATCAGAATTAATAGTGCATTGTCAAAAAAATCAGTATATTTGTGATAAGATTGGACTAGGAGCAAAATTGTTATAATTTGATATATAAACTATGAAAGGACCACTTTTTTACGCTAAAATTTTACTTTTTGGAGAATATGGAATCATTAAAGATTCAAAAGGGTTGGCAATACCTTATAATTCTTATCAAGGTGCTTTAAAAACAGCAAATGTTTTATCGGAACAAGCCAAAGACTCAAACAAAAAATTAGTTGCATTTTACAAGTATTTAACTAGTGTTAATACTGCAATTGTACAATTTAGATTAGCAGAATTTAAAACGGATTTAGAAAACGGAATGTACTTTGATTCAAGTATTCCACAAGGTTATGGCGTTGGAAGTTCTGGAGCTTTAGTTGCTGCAATTTATGATAAATATGCAGCTAATAAAATTACGGTTTTAGAAAATTTAACCAAAGAAAAACTACTTAAACTGAAAACTATTTTTTCTACTATGGAATCCTTTTTTCACGGAAAAAGTTCTGGTTTAGACCCTTTAAATTCATATTTAAGTATTCCTATTTTAATCAATTCTAAAGACAACTTAGAAACCACAGGAATACCTATGCAACAAGAAGGAAAAGGAGCTGTTTTTTTACTCGATTCTAATCAAGTTGGTGAAACCGAACCAATGGTAAACATCTTTATGAACAAGATGAAAAAAGAAGGTTTTAGAAAAATGTTAAGCGAAGATTTTGCAACATATACAGATGCTTGTATAGATGATTTCCTTCACGGAAACATAAAATCTTTATTTGGAAATGTAAAAGCATTGTCTAAAGTAGTATTTACAAATTTTAAACCTATGATACCAAAAGCTTTCCATAAATTATGGCAACAAGGTATTGAAACGAATGATTATTATCTTAAACTTTGCGGTTCTGGAGGTGGTGGTTATATTTTAGGGTTTACCCAAGATTACGATAAAGTAAAAACCATTTTAAAAAATTATAAGTTGGAATTGGTTTATCGGTTTTAAAACACAGGATATACTTGATTTTTATTCCTTATCTAAAGAAAAAATATTCTAATCTATTTTAGCCTAAATATTAAATTCGTTTGGTATTAAAATTGAAGAGTTTAAAAAATCACCTTTGTTATTGTAAAAATAAAATGACATTTGGATAAGTATGGAATAGCTTATCACATTTTATTAAGAATACTTGCATAAATCAATTATTTAGACTAACTTTATTACAATATTGAGGATATAAATTTATGAGTAAAGCAAAAATATCTATACGATTTTTTGATGACCGTGAGGTGCGAGCCGTTTGGGATGAAAAAAATGCTAAATGGTGGTTTAGCGTTCTGGATATTGTTGCAGTGCTTACCAACCAAGATGATTACTCTAAAACACGCAACTATTGGAAATACCTAAAAGCCAAATTGAAGAAAGAAAATAGTCAGTTGGTTAGTGCTACTACCCAAC
>CAYPAK010000133.1:0-5011 GCA_964408665.1 uncultured Flavobacteriaceae bacterium
CTTTGCCTAGACAATGTTGGAGACGAAATGATTGTAAAAAAAACAAAAAAAAAGGGAATACATATCACAAAAATAGTAGGGCAAGACTTACCATTAGATTCTAATAAAAACGTAGCAGGAGTAGCTGCATTAGCTTTATTAGCTGAAATAGAAACTGATTTTGGTTTTGAGATAGAAATCTACAAAAATATAAAACCAGGAAGTGGTATTGGGTCTAGCGCTGCTAGTGCAGCAGGTGCTGTTTTTGCTATAAATGAATTATTAGACAAACCATTTAATACGCTTGAACTGACCAAATTTGCTATGCAAGGCGAAAAAGTAGCTGGAGGAACTGCTCATGCAGACAACGTAGCTCCTGCCCTTTTTGGTGGTTTTACCTTGGTTCGTGAGACAAATCCTTTAGATGTAATTGCCTTACCAAGCTCTAAAGAATTATTTGTAGTGATACTACACCCGCAAGTAACTGTTAAAACTTCAGAATCACGTGCTATACTACCCAAAGAAATACCATTAACATTAGCAACTAAACAATGGGCAAATACAGGAGCTTTAGTAAGTGCGTTATATACAGAGAATTATGATTTATTATCTAAATCTTTAGTTGACTATGTAGTTACGCCATATAGAAAACAACTTATTCCACATTATGAGGAAATAGAAGCTATAGCTTTAGCAAATAAAGCGCTTGGTTTTGGTATTTCTGGTTCTGGACCTGCAATGTTTGCCCTAGCAAAAGGAAAAGTAAATGCACTAAAAATAAAAAATGCTATCAGTTTAGCTTTTGATAAAACAACCATTCCTTATAATTGTTTCATTTCCGAAATAAATACTACAGGTATAAAAATACTATAAATGCAGTACATCAGTTTAAAAGATACAAAAAAAACAACAAAAACTACCTTTAAAGACGCAGTAATTAGAGGGTTATCAAAAGATGGTGGCTTATTCTTTCCTGAAAACATAGCTCCATTACCACAAGTATTTTTTGATAATATCGCTTCTTATTCTAATGAAGAAATAGCCTTTCAAGCTATCAAACAGTTTGTAGGCAATGAAATACCTGAAGCAGTTTTAAAGCAAATTATATCAGAAACCATTAACTTTGATTTCCCTACGGTAAAAATTAATAAGAACACTTATAGCTTAGAACTTTATCACGGTCCTACCCTAGCCTTTAAAGATGTTGGCGCACGTTTTATGGCGCGTTGTTTGGCTTATTTCAATAAAAACAATACAGAGCAAGTAACGGTACTTGTAGCTACATCAGGAGATACAGGAAGTGCTGTAGCTAATGGATTTCTTGGTGTAAAAGGCGTTGATGTAGTTATTCTTTATCCCAAAGATAAAGTAAGCGAAATACAAGAAAAACAGCTCACTACACTTGGGCAGAATATTATAGCGCTAGAGATAGATGGTGTGTTTGATGATTGTCAAGCATTAGTAAAACAAGCATTTAATGACACGGATATTACAAAAGTACGAAAACTAACTTCTGCCAACTCTATAAACATAGCGCGTTGGTTGCCACAAATGTTTTATTTCTTTTTTGCATACAAACAACTTAAATCATTAAATAAAGAACTCGTAATCAGTGTTCCTAGTGGTAATTTTGGAAATATTTGTGCTGGTTTACTAGCTCAAAAACTAGGTTTACCTATCAAAAAATTTGTAGCAGCGACCAATAGTAATGATACTGTTCCAAATTACCTATTAACTAATGAATACAAACCAAAACCTACAATACAAACTATTTCTAACGCTATGGATGTAAGCGATCCAAGTAATTTTGTGCGTATTTTAGCTTTGTTTAATGGCAAAATACCAGCAGATAAATTAAGCGCGTACTCTTTTACTGATACTGCGACTAAAAAGCAATTATTAAACACGTATGTAACAGAAAAATACTTATTAGACCCTCACGGAGCTGTTGCCTATCTTGGTTTAACTAAAGAATTAGAAAAACATGATAATACTTTGGGAGTACTCTTAGAAACAGCTCATCCTGTAAAATTTATAGATACGGTTCAAGCTATTATTAATGAGGAAATAAGCATTCCAAATTCATTAAATAGTTTATTAGAAAAAGAGAAAAAGGCAATTGCTATGGCTAATAATTATCAAGTATTTAAAGATTATTTAATTCGCACAAAAAAATAAAATTCAATAGAATATTCTCAGCTTTTTTGATTAAATTTGTAAAAAAATAATCAAAAATGGTAAAAAATACAGCTTTATTTCAAACTCATAAAAGCTTGGGCGCTAAAATGGTTCCCTTTGCTGGATACAATATGCCTGTGCAATACGAAGGCATCAATATAGAACACGAAACCGTACGAAACGCTGTCGGTGTTTTTGATGTTTCGCATATGGGCGAATTTCTTATAGAAGGCGAAAATGCTTTAGCATTAATACAATATATCACTTCTAATGATGCCTCAAAACTTAAAATAGGTGATGCACAATATTCTTGTTTCCCTAATGATAAAGGCGGAATAGTAGATGATTTAATTTGTTACAGAATTAAAGAAAACACGTATTTATTAGTGGTTAACGCTTCTAATATTGATAAAGATTGGAATTGGATTAGTAAGCATAACGAGAGGTTTAATGCCTCAATGCGTAATCTTTCCGAAGATTATTCGCTTCTTGCCATTCAAGGCCCTAAAGCGGTTGAAGCAATGCAATCATTAACCTCTGAAGATTTAAGTGCTATTAAATTTTATACGTTTAAAATTAATGATTTTGCAGGCGTAGCGAATGTAATTATATCAGCCACAGGATATACAGGTGCTGGAGGATTTGAAATTTATTGTAAAAATGATGAAGTAAAGCAAATTTGGGATGCCGTGTTCCAAGCAGGAGCTGCTTACGGTATAAAACCAATAGGACTTGCTGCTCGTGACACTTTACGTCTAGAAATGGGTTATTGTCTTTATGGAAACGATATTAATGACAGCACCTCTCCTATTGAAGCAGGTCTAAGCTGGATAACCAAATTTAATAAAGATTTTATCAATAAAACTGCGCTTTTAGAACAGAAAGAAAATGGTGTTTCTAAACGTCTTGTAGGATTTGAACTTCAAGAAAGAGGTATTCCAAGACACGATTATACCATTACCAACGCAGCTGGAGAAGCAATAGGAATAGTTACTTCTGGAACAATGAGTCCAAGTCTAAAAAAAGGAATAGGAATGGGCTATGTTTCTAAAGAATTTAGAAAATCAGGTACTGAAATTTTTATACAAATTCGTAAAAAATTAGTTCCAGCAACTGTTGTTAAACTCCCTTTTTATAAAGGCTAAACCTAAAAAATAAATGAAAACATTTCAAACCGATATTGCCATTGCTCAAGCAACCGAACTTGCTCATATCAAAGAAATAGCCAAAAAAATTAATATCGCTGAAGATGATTTAGAATATTATGGCAAATACAAAGCAAAATTGCCTTTACAGTTAATTGATGAAGCAAAAATTAAAAAAAACAATTTAGTTTTAGTAACAGCATTAACACCAACTCCTGCTGGAGAAGGCAAAACTACCGTTTCTATAGGACTTACCGAAGGTTTAAATAAAATAGGCAAGCAAGCAACTGTAGTTTTACGAGAACCTTCTCTAGGGCCTGTTTTTGGTATTAAAGGAGGTGCTGCTGGTGGCGGTTATTCTCAAGTAGTGCCAATGGAAGATATAAATTTGCATTTTACAGGAGATTTTAATGCTGTAGAAAAAGCCAATAACCTATTAGCTGCTTTGATTGATAATAATTTACAAAGCAAAACTAAAAACTTAGGCATAGATGGCAGAACTATCGCTTGGAAACGCGTTATAGACATGAACGATAGAGCCTTACGTAACATTACTATTGGTTTAGGCGGAACTGCCAATGGCGTTCCTCGTCAAGATGGTTTTAATATTACTCCTGCATCTGAAGTAATGGCTATACTTTGTATGGCTACAGATTTTGAAGATTTAAAGCAGCGATTGGGCAATATATTTGTAGGATTCACCTTTGACAAAAAACCTATTTTTGCTCGTGATTTGAAAGCCGAAAATGCAATGGCTATTTTACTAAAAGACGCTATAAAACCTAATTTAGTACAAACATTAGAAAAAAATCCTGCTATTATTCACGGAGGCCCTTTTGCAAATATTGCACAAGGTACAAATACTATTATTGCAACAAAAATGGGACTATCATTATCTAATTATGTGGTAACAGAAGCTGGTTTTGGTGCCGATTTAGGTGCAGAAAAATTTTTAGATATAAAGTGTGCAAGCGCAGGACTAAGTCCTAAATGTGTAGTGCTTGTAGCTACAATCAGAGCTTTGCGTCATCACGGAGGTTCTCCTAAAGAAGAATATAACAAACCTGATATAGCTCGTGTTTCCAAAGGGTTTGCAAACCTAGCGAAACATATAGAAAACATTAGAAAATTCAATATAGAACCCGTAGTTGCTATTAATGCTTTTACTAATGATACCGAAGCGGAAATAACACTTATTAAAGAAAAATGTGCTGCATTAGGTGTGCAAGCAGTTGTATCTGAAGGTTGGGCAAAAGGTGGTAATGGTACGCAAGATTTAGCTAAAGCTGTAGTAAACGTAGTAGAAAATAAAGCAGCTTCATTCCAACCATTGTATGATTGGAAAAGTCCTGTTGTAGCAAAAATAGAAACTATAGCTAAAGAAATTTACGGTGCTGATGGTGTAGATTTTGACCGTAAAGCACAGCTTAACCTTAAGCGAATAGAACGATTAGGCTTTAATGATTTTGCGATTTGTATGGCAAAGACACAAAAGTCATTTTCTGATAATGAAAAACTCATCGGAAGACCCAAAGGGTTTAGAATTACCGTTCGTGAAATAGAAATAGCCGCAGGTGCTCGTTTTCTTATTCCTATATTAGGTAAAATGATGCGTATGCCTGGGCTTCCTGCAACACCCGCAAGTGAAGGTATGACTATTGATAATAATGGTGTAATTGATGGGTTGTCTTAATAGAATTTAGCAACTA
>CAYPAK010000134.1:0-1416 GCA_964408665.1 uncultured Flavobacteriaceae bacterium
GTCATGCTGAACTTGATTCAGCATCTGTCGTAATAAAGACGTCTTTAAGTCATAAAGCAGTTATTTTCCGCATCCACCTAAAAGTTCCCCTTTGGGGCTAGGGGATTTCCTTCCAAATCAACAGACCCTGAATCAAGTTCAGGGTGACGATTGGTTTAGTATTTCATTTGTCTTAAATCGTATAGCAAAGCGGTCGTATATCATTTTTCACACGTCATGCTGAACTTGATTCAGCATCTGTATATAATGAAGCCATTTTGTTTCCAAAAAAAAAACAGACCTTGAATCAAGTTCAGGGTGACGTTACCACGTATGACTTGCTACTTTATAAACTTTCAATTACTTACAACTTCTCCAAAAAAGCAATCAATTTTCGCACAGCAATACCACGATGCGAAATACTTGACTTTTCTTCTAGAGTCATTTGCGCAAAGGTTTTATCAAACCCTTCGGGTTTAAATATTGGGTCGTAACCAAAACCCGTATCGCCTGTTTTTTCTGCTATAATTTCGCCTTTGCAAATCCCCTCAAAAAGGTGCTGTTTTCCGTTTAGGTTTAAGGCTATAACGGTTCTAAATTGTGCCTTACGATTACTAATACCAGTTAAGTTTTTTAAGACCAATTCCATATTTTTTGTAGCGTCTTGTGGCTCGCCTGCATAGCGCGCAGAATATACGCCAGGTTCGCCATTTAGTGCGGCTATTTCTAGTCCTGTATCATCGGCAAAGCAGTTTGCTTGGTAGTTTTTTGTGATGTAATCGGCTTTAAGTTTTGCATTGCCTGCTAGCGTTTTCTCGGTTTCTGCTATTTCATCAAAACAGGCTATTTCGTCTAGGCTAATAAGTGTGATGTTTTTAGGAACAAGATTTTGTAATTCTTTTAATTTATTTTTGTTATGTGTAGCAAATACTAGTTTCATGGTCTAATTTTTTTTATTGATGATGATAGGGTTCGTTTTTTAAAATGGTAAAACCTCGGTAGATTTGCTCAACAACAAAAAGGCGAACCATTTGATGCGAAAAAGTCATTTTTGATAAGGCAACTTTTTCATTACTACGCTTATAGATTGCTTCGGAAAATCCGTAAGGACCGCCAATGATAAAAATGAGCTGCTTATAGCCCGAATTCATTTTCTTTTGTAGGTAATTAGCAAATTGTACCGAATTAAATTCCTTACCATTTTCATCTAAAAGTACCACATAATCTGATGTTTGAATTTGCTTTAATAGTAACTCACCTTCTTTTTCTTTTTGTTGTTTTTCCGATAGGTTTTTACTATTTTTGATATCAGGAATTATATTTAATTCAAAAGGAATGTAATGCTTTAAGCGTGCTTGATATTTGTCTATAAGCTGCTGCAATGCTTTTTCGTCTGTTTTGCCAATGGCGAGAAGTTTTATTTTCATTTGTTACTTT
>CAYPAK010000134.1:1516-4957 GCA_964408665.1 uncultured Flavobacteriaceae bacterium
TTTGCAAAGTTAAATTAATATTTGGTACATTTGTATCAATAAACAAAAACGATAAAAATTGACAAAACCTATAGAAAAAAGTATTGACAAAATACCTGTTATAAAGCATTTGGCACGTTTTGCTAAAAAAATACCTATTCCTGGTTTGCGAGGAATGAGTCTTTATGATATTATAGAACTTTATATTTTGGGTATTGTTCGTGGTGCTTTGACTTCTCGTGCAGGCTCTATAGCCTTTAGTTTTTTCTTAGCGCTTTTTCCTTTTTTATTATTTATATTGACACTAATACCTTATGTGCCTATTGATGGTTTTCAAGATGATTTCTTAGGTATGATAGAAACGATGCTTCCGCCCAAAACTTCGGATGCTGTAGATGGCGTTATCAATGATATTATTAATAATAAATATAGCGGTTTACTTTCTTTTGGTTTTTTAATGTCTATGTTTCTTATGACTAACGGAGTTAATGCCATTTTTGGAGGTTTTGAATACACGTATCACAAAATAAAAACACGCTCTATTGTGCGTATGTATATGGTTGCTTTTGCTACTTCGCTAGTACTGGCATTTTTGTTAATATTTTCGGTTGCTGTAATTGTAGAAATGCAAATAGGTATAGCACAGTTAGAAAAACACAACTTGGTTAATGATTCCTTGGTTTGGATGCGTTTTACACGAACCGCTGTAGTGGCAGTTTCTCTGCTGATAGGCGTTTCCTTACTTTTCTATGTAGGAACACGTGAAGGAAAACATCTTAATTTTTTCTCACCAGGCGCTATATTTACAACAGTATTTTTTGCAATTAATTTTTATGTTTTTGGTATTTATGTAACCAAGTTTGCCACTTATAATAAATTATATGGGTCTATAGGAACATTACTTATTTTAATGCTTTTCGTTTGGTTAAACTCCATTATACTTTTACTTGGATTTGAATTAAATACTAGTATTTTACGCTGCAAACAAGTTAAAAATAAACATGGATAAACCGTATTTTATTGATGTGATTTTACCAAGACCATTGCATCAAACCTTTACATATCAAGTTTCTGAAAAAGAACATGACTTTATAAGCGCAGGAATGCGTGTAGCTGTGCCTTTTGGTAAAAATGATGCAATAATGCATACCGCTATTGTGCTAGAAAAACACCGTGAAGCACCAACACGTTATCTCGCCAAAGAAATACACCAAATACTAGATGAAACGCCAATAGTAACTCAAAAACAATTGGATTTATGGCAATGGATAGCAAGTTACTATTTAAGCCCTATTGGAGATGTAATGCGTGCAGCACTTCCCGTAGCATTTTTGTTAGAAAGTGAAACGCTTATTCGTAAGAGAACGACAATGCCTATTGCTGATTTGAATATTACAGATAATGAATATCTTGTTCTAGAAGCTTTAGAGCAGCAAGAAACATTGAAGATTAAAGATGTTGTAAAACTGCTTACGATTAAAAATGTATTACCTATAATTAAAAAATTATTGGATAAAGAACTCATAGAAACCCAAGAAGAATTGTATGCTAAATACAAACCTAAATTGGTAAAATATGTACACTTGCATCCAGATTACAAAACCGATAATGCCTTAAAAGAATTATTAGAAAAACTATCGCGTTCAGCAAAACAACGCGATTTGTTATTAGCTTTTTTTAGTTTAGCAAGCAATGATAAACCAGTACTTGCCAAAACAGTACTTAAAAAAGCACAAGTTACAAGTGCAGTGCTTAAGGCATTAGTCAATAAGCATATTTTGACCGTAACATATCACCAAGAAGATAGAGTGTTTTTTGCAGGAGGAAATAAAAAAATAAATGCTTTAAGCCCCGAGCAAGAAACTGCTTATCTCAATATAAAAGATACGTTTAATGATAAAACGGTTTGCCTATTACATGGCGTAACTTCTAGTGGAAAAACAGCAATTTATAGCAAGCTCATAGCGGAGCAACTTCAAGCAGGAAAACAAGTGCTTTATCTATTGCCCGAAATAGCCTTGACCACACAACTCATAGGACGATTAAAAGCCTATTTTGGTAATAAAATAGCAGTATATCACTCCAAATATACCGTAAACGAGCGCGTAGAGGTTTGGCATAATGTATTGCAAAAAAGTCCTAATGCGCAGCTTATTATTGGCGCTCGTTCGGCATTATTTCTACCATTTAATGATTTAGGATTGGTCATAATAGACGAGGAGCACGAAGTGTCATTCAAACAGTTTGACCCTTCACCACGCTATCATGCTAGAGATACAGCTATTGTGTTGGCTCAGAAACATCAGGCTAAAGTATTGCTTGGCTCGGCAACTCCAGCCATAGAAAGCTACTATAATGCCCAGCAAGAGAAATATGGACTTGTTACACTTAACACACGTTATGGCGATGTAAAATTACCCAAAATAACCTTGGTAGATTTAAAAGAGAAGTACTTCAAAAAACAAATGAAAGGGCATTATTCCGATACTTTACTTGAAGCGATAACAAATACGTTAAATCAAGGAGAACAAGTAATTCTATTCCAAAATAGACGTGGTTTTGCACCTGTTATGAGCTGTCAGACCTGTGGAGAATCGCCACAATGCCCTAACTGTGATGTGTCGCTTACCTATCATAAATACCACAATCAGTTGCGCTGTCATTACTGTTCGTATAATATGGCAATGCCACTTGCTTGCCCTGCTTGTAGTAGTGCAAATCTTAATACTAAAGGCTTTGGTACCGAACAGGTAGAACTCGAAATTCAAGAGTTATTCCCCGATTATAAAGTAGGAAGAATGGACTTAGATACTACGCGTGGAAAATATGGCTATCAAAAACTCATTAATGCGTTTCAAAATCAAGAAATAGCCATTTTGGTAGGAACACAAATGTTAAGCAAAGGCTTAGATTTTGAGAATGTAAGCCTTGTTGGGGTGCTTAATGCAGATAATTTGTTGTTTTTTCCAGATTTTAGAGCTCATGAACAAAGTTTTCAGTTGCTTACACAAGTAGCAGGACGTTCTGGACGGAGCAAAAAACAAGGTAAAGTGATTATTCAGAGTTTTAACCCAAAACATACGGTGTTGGAACAAGTGATTAATACGGATTATATGGCACTTTATAAGCAAGAACTTTTGGAACGTAAGCAGTTTCAATATCCGCCTTTTTACAGGCTAATACGTATTAGTATAAAACATCGTGATTATGACCGTACTATTACCGCTTCCGATTGGTTTGCTCAAGTGCTCAAGCAGACTTTTGGCAATCAAGTATTAGGGCCTGAAACACCAGGGATAGGGCGCATACGCAATTTGTATATCCGCAATATAATGCTCAAAATACCACCCAAACAATCCTTACACAAAACCAAACTAGCATTACGTAAAGCCGAAAAGCATTTTCAGGCAGTAGCTGCTTTTAGAGCTGTGCGCTTATCTTTTGATGTAGATGCGTATTGAT
>CAYPAK010000135.1:0-2434 GCA_964408665.1 uncultured Flavobacteriaceae bacterium
TAAACTACTTCAAAATACTTCGAGAAATAACCAGTTTTTGTATTTCGGTAGTTCCTTCGCCTATGGTACAAAGTTTAGAATCTCTATAGAATTTTTCTACAGGAAAATCTTTGGTGTAACCATAACCGCCGTGTATTTGCAAAGCCTCGGTAGAGACTGTCACGCATACTTCTGAGGCGTACATTTTTGCCATTGCGCCTAGTTTTATCATATTGCGCCCTTCATTTTTTAAGAAAGCAGCTTTATGCAATAGTAATTCTGAGGCCTCTATCTCCGTTGCCATATCGGCAAGTTTAAATGAAATCGCTTGAAACTTAGAAATGGGTTTGCCAAACTGTTCACGTTCTTTAGAGTACTTTAACGCAGCTTCATAAGCACCTTTGGCTATCCCTAAAGACAATGCGCCTATAGAAATTCTACCACCGTCTAATACTTTGAGTGCTTGCACAAAACCATCGCCTATTTCGCCTAATATATTTTCTTTAGGAATACGGCAATTATCAAATATAACCTCTGCGGTTTCTGATGCACGCATTCCCAATTTGTTTTCTTTTTTTCCTGCACTAAATCCTTTTGTACCACGTTCTACCACAAATGCGGTAACACCATGTTTATCGCCTTTTTCGCCTGTACGTGCTAACACTACCATTATATCACCAGATTTACCGTGTGTGATGAAGTTTTTAGCACCATTAAGCACATAATAATCACCATCTGCAACTGCGGTTGTTGACATATTTCCTGCATCGGAACCTGTATTATGCTCAGTAAGTCCCCAAGCACCAATCCATTCTCCAGAGGCTAATTTAGGCAACCAACGTTTTTTTTGTGTTTCATTAGCAAAGGCTAAAATATGCCCTGTACATAGTGAATTATGCGCTGCTACAGAAAGTCCTATAGAGGAATCGACCTTTGATATTTCTTCTATTATACGAATATAATCGTGGTAATCTAAGCCTGAACCGCCATATTCTTCGGGAACTAAAACGCCCATAAAACCCATTTCTCCTAGCTTTCTAAACAAAGGAACTGGAAAGGTTTGTTTTTCGTCCCAATCCATCATAAAAGGTTTTATTTCTCTTGCGGCAAAGTCCTGTATAGACTTTGCAATCATTTCTTGTGTTTCTGTAGTATCAAAATTCATTATGTATTTTTTTATTTAATAAGATATCAAACTAATTGATTTTTCGTTATATTTTTCAAGTTTTTTCGTTCCTTCTAAAAAAGCGAGTTCTATAAGAAATGAAAAACCAGCAACTTCTCCTCCTGCTTTTTGAACCAATGCTGCAGCTGCAGCTGCAGTTCCTCCTGTAGCAAGAAGATCATCATGAACTAAAACCTTCATATTTTTCTTAACAGAATCAATATGCATTTCTATCGTGGCACTTCCATATTCTAAGTCATATTCATGCGAAACCGTTTTATGTGGTAACTTTCCTTTTTTACGAATTAAAATAAACGGCACTCCTAGCTCAATAGCCATAGACATTCCAAATAGAAAACCCCTACTTTCTATACCTGCAACTGCATCTACCTTCCCTTTCCAGTCTTCCACAAGGCTAGCTACTATAGCCTTAGTGAGTTTTGCATCTTCTAAAATTGGCGTTATATCTTTGAACATAATTCCTTCTTTTGGAAAATTTGGAATAGTTCGTATTGTTTTATCTATTTGCTCTTGTAAATTCATGTTGTCTATTAAAAAATAGTAGTAAATTTATTTAAGTGTCAAATATAGTATTATTCTATCGTATTTATCAAGAGGAAAGCCCTCAATATTTTTTAATTCTTCCATTTTTTTAATTCCTGCATGCATATTACGATATTCTAGTATAGCATTTGCTAGCTTCCAATTAATATATGGTGTTTTTTTTAGCTCACTAGCATCACAATTATTAATGTTCAATTTTGTTATCGTAGGTCTTGATAGTAATTTGAATTGTGCTAAAACACGATTAGCCACATCTTTATCAAGATACCAAACTTCATAAAGTTGGTCTTCACTTATGAAACCGCCAAGTTTTTTTCGATATTTTATAATACGTTGAGCGAGTTTTTCGCCTATACCATTTACTTGCTGCAACTCCGTTGCTGTTGCCGTATTCAAATCTGCAACACTAATACTTTTCGTTTCTCGTTTTTTAAACGATGCTTTTTGCTGTTGTTTTTTTAACACCCAATCAGGAAATTTAAAATATACTTTCAAAGCATTATACAAACTATCGGAAACACCTGTTACTGTTTGAAATTGCTTAGGCGAATTAATCCATTTGTCTTTGGCTCTAAAAGTTTTTAACCTATCAAATTCTGCTACGGACAGCCCTAGTCTGTAAGCTTTATAATCGGTAATAAAATTGGGATTAAAAGGATATATTTTGGGTTTTGAATTGGCAATTTTTAGTTGTTTTAACGAATCTATTTCAGCCTGCATGGCTAG
>CAYPAK010000135.1:2534-4954 GCA_964408665.1 uncultured Flavobacteriaceae bacterium
GATAGTATAATTAGACCTATTACATTAGGAAAAACCATAGCAAAAATCATAGCATCAGAAAAATCGGTTACTGAGCCTAAACTCGCCGAAGAACCTATTACTACAAATATTAGAAACAATACTTTATAAGCAGTATCCATTTTTTTACTTCTACCAAAAAGGTATTTCCACCCTTGCAAACCATAGTAAGACCAAGAAAGCATTGTAGAAAATGCAAATAATATCACGGCAATAGTAAGTACTACAGAAAAATGTGGAATTGCTGTTTCAAAGGCTAAAGAGGTTAAATCTACACCACCAATACGTGTTTGCGAAGCATTAAGCAACACTTCTTTACTAACAACATCACCATAGTTAAAAAGATTTTCTTTAAAATTCATTATAACAATTACCAAAGCAGTCATCGTACAGATAATAACCGTATCTACAAAAGGCCCAATAGAAGCTACAATACCTTCACTAGCAGGAAAGCGTGTTTTTACTGCTGCGTGAGCAATAGATGCTGAACCAACTCCTGCTTCATTAGAAAAAGCAGCGCGTTGAAAACCAACTATCATAACACCAATCATACCACCAAGAGCAGCGCTAGGATTAAATGCACCATTCCAAATTTCGGCAAAAGCACCTCCAATATAATTGTAATTAAGTCCTATAATAACCAACGCTGCACCAACGTAAATAATCCCCATAAAAGGCACTACTTTTTCGGTAACACGACCTATACGTTTTATACCACCTATAATAACTGCACCTACAATAAGTGCCATAAAAATTCCAAAGAAAAAGCCTGCACTTGCAGAATTCAAATCAAATAATGATTTAAATTGTGCCGTTGCTTGGTTGGCTTGAAACATATTTCCGCCACCAAAAGAACCTCCTACTACCATTATGGCAAAGAAAACAGCAAGTGCTTTACCAAGCCCTTCCATGCCTTTTTCTTTTAGCCCTTTGGTAAGATAATACATAGGACCTCCATATATTTTACCATCTTCGCCTACTTCGCGGTATTTTACACCAAGTGTTGCTTCTACTAATTTAGAAGACATTCCAAGAAGTCCTGCAAGTATCATCCATATTGTTGCGCCAGGACCTCCAATGGCAATAGCCACTGCTACTCCTGCAATATTCCCTAAACCTACCGTAGCCGAAAGCGCTGCTGTAAGTGCCTGAAAATGGGTCACCTCTCCTACAACACCTTCTTTTTGGAAAGTTTCAAAAGAATCGCCATCATCATTTGGCGTAGGATCTCCTGCCATAGTTTCGGCAACGTGATGATCTACATGATCATACTCACCACGAACAGCACGAAGCCCAACACCTAATAGTCTAAAATTGGCAAATTTATTATACAATGTAAAAAACAAAGCACCTGCCAAAAGTATAATAATAACTACAGGCACATCTTTTGGGCCTATTTTTACAGTAAAAAATACAATACCTGATATAAAGTCTGAAAAGGGTTTAAATCCTTCATCTATTAATTGGTCTATTCCTTTTTCTTCTTGAGCAAAGGTAAAAATAGGTAATAAAAATAGTAATGCGGCTAGTAGCTTGCGTTTCATAAAATTGATTTTAATATTTAATGTAGCAAGATGCTAATTTTTTAGCAAGAAATCAAATTTTTAACATATAAAATGCAAGTTTAACACGATTAATCTGATGGTGAATATTTAACTAATTAACTATCTGATAATTACAAAATTTAGTGTTTTAATAAATATTTACCTCAATAGCTAAATTAATATCAAACTTTGTTTTTACAGCCTCTTGTATGTTGTGAGCTAAATTTACAATAGCTTCTCCTGTAGCACCGCCGTGATTTACTAAAACTAAGGCTTGTTTGTGATGTACTCCTGTGCCATCTTTAAATTTTTTACCCTTAAAACCACAAGATTCTATAAGCCAAGCCGCAGGTATTTTTATACTATCATCGGCTAAAATATAATGTGGCACGTCAGGAAAATCAGCTTGTAATTTTTCAAAATGTACTTTAGTGATTATAGGGTTTTTAAAGAAGCTACCGCTGTTTCCTAGTTCTTTAGGGTCAGGAAGTTTTGCACTACGAATGGATATAATCGCCATAGAAATATCTAAAATAGTAGGTTCTTCTATATTTTTAATCTCAAGTTCATTGCGTATAGCACCATAATCCATTTTTAGTGTATGGTTTCTTTTTGCAAGTTTAAACACTACCGAAGTGATGATGTTTTTATCTTTCAATTCATTTTTAAAAACAGAATCGCGATAGCCAAATTTACAGGCTTTATTATCAAAAACTACGATTTCTCCTGTAGCAATATCGAGTGTTTTTACGCTGTGAATAGTATCTTTTACCTCCACGCCGTAAGCACCTATATTCTGTATAGGACAAGTTCCTACTTTACCAGGAATAAGTGAAAGATTTTCTATTCCTCCATAAT
>CAYPAK010000136.1:0-4945 GCA_964408665.1 uncultured Flavobacteriaceae bacterium
ATGACTTCAAGACGTGATTTTATAAAAAAAAGCATGCAAGCCACTTCATTAATTGGAATAAGTGGTATTTCGCCTTTGCTCGATAAAAAGCCTACACAGATTACTATATTACATACTAATGATGTGCACGGACATTTAGATGCCTTTGCAAGCTCTCATCCCAATTTTGCTAATCGTGGTGGTTTGAGCAAACGAATGGAATACATAACTAATGCACGTAAACAAAATACGAATTTATTATTACTTGATGCAGGCGGTTTTTTTCAAGCGAAGCCCTTTTATCAAAAATCAAACAAAACTATCATTAGTAGTATGAATGCATTAGCTTATGATGCAGTAACTTTAGGAAATCAAGATTTTGGTATTGGCTTAGATATACTTAACAAACAATTAGAATACGCCACATTTAATGTGGTACAAAGCAATTATACTATTCCTAATAAAACACTGCAAAAAAAGCTAAAACCGTATAAAATATATCAAAAATCAGGCATTCGTATTGGTGTTTTTGGTATTGGCAATACCTCATTAAACACAGAAAATATCACTTGTAAAAACGCCTTGCAAACTGCCCAAAATATTAGCAAAATCTTAAAAATTGAAGAACAATGCGATTTGATTATTTGTCTTTCTCACTTAGGTTATGAGCATCGTAATATGCAACTATCAGATACTATTTTAGCCAAAGAAACAAACTATATTGATTTGATAATTGGTGCTTACACGCATACTTTATTAAAAAAACCTATAACACTAAAAAACAAACTAGGCAAAAACACCTTAATAAATCAAGTGGCTTGGGGCGGTTTATATTTGGGTGAAATTCATTTTTATTTTGACGAAAATAAAAATTGGCAGGCTAAAGGACGCGCAATAGCCTTATAAAAAAAAAGTATTTTTAGTAATAACTTTATTTTTCAGCTAAAGATTTTATCTTTGACATTCAGAATTTATGAAAGATACTTCAAAACATCAAGGACTCAGAAACAGACTCGCAGAAAAGTTAGCCGCAAAAGGAATTAGCGACTCACGCGTGCTTGAAGCAATACGCCAAGTGCCGCGTCACCTATTTTTAGATTCTAGTTTTGAAAAACATGCTTATGAAGACCGAGCATTTCCTATTGGTGCAGAACAAACAATATCGCATCCTTTTACGGTTGCTTTTCAAACGGAACAATTACAGCTAAAATCAGGTGAGAAAGTGCTCGAAATAGGCACAGGTTCTGGCTATCAAACTGCAATCCTTACTACACTCAACGCCGAAGTTTACACCATAGAACGACAGTTGGAATTGTTTAAAAAAGCTAAACTCTTTTTACCTAAAATAAACTGCTATCCTAAAATACAAAAATTTGGCGATGGCTATATCGGTCTTCCTGTTTTTGCTCCTTTTGATAAAATAATAGTTACCGCTGGAGCGCCATTTATACCCAAACCATTACTAAGTCAACTCAAAATAGGTGGTATTCTTGTAATTCCTGTAGGAGAAAAAACGCAAAAAATGAATATTATCACTCGAAAATCAGCCAAAGAATTTGAAAAAAGAATTTTAGGTGATTTTAAATTTGTTCCACTTTTAGAAGACAAAAACTAGCCAATGCAACTTTCTGTAATCATAGTAAACTACAATGTATCTTCGTTTTTAGCGCAATGTTTATTGAGCGTTCAAGAAGCCTTACGCTTTATAGATAGCGAAATTATTGTAGTAGATAATGATTCTAAAGACAGGAGTTGTGAAATGGTGAGAACAAAATTTCCTAAGGTAAAACTTATAGCAAATACTGTTAATGTAGGTTTTTCTAAAGCAAACAATCAAGGAGTTGCCATAGCCAAAGGAGATTATGTGCTTATTTTAAATCCTGACACCGTACTAAGTGAACTCGCTTTACAACAAAGTCTTAATTATATAAAAAATTGTAATGATTTTGGTGCTTTGGGCATTCGGTTAATAGATGGAACAGGTACTTTTTTACCAGAAAGTAAACGTAACATCCCCACGCCAAAACGTGCTTTTGAAAAGCTAATATCTAATACCAAAAACACAAGCTATTACGCCAATACTGTTGACGCTAATGCTAGCGGAGAAGTTTCCGTTCTTGTTGGCGCTTTTATGCTTATAAAACGTAGTGTTTACAACGAGGTTGGCGGTTTTGACGAAGACTATTTTATGTTTGGAGAAGATATTGATTTATCGTACAAGATACTACAAGCAGGCTACAAAAATTATTATTATGGTAAAGCAATCTGCTTGCATTATAAAGGGGAAAGCACACCTAAAGATTTAAAATATCTAAGCAATTTTAGCGGTGCAATGCAGCTTTTTTATAAAAAACATTTTAGTCATAATTTTTTTTACAGCAAACTTGTTATACTCGGAATGAAATTATGGTATTGGAAAAAGCGACTAACACTCAAAAAACAGCAAGCAGCAAGTAGCAAGCCCTTAGAAAACACGCTTTATATAGGAAATGATAATGCTTTTTTTAATTTAATCAATAAAAAACTAGGTAAAACAGCTATTTTTCCTGTTTGCACTTCGCGTGTTATTTCTAAATATGATGATTTAGCGCATCTAAAAACCATCATAGCTAAAGAAAAGATAACCCTTATTATTTTTGACAATACCGATTTAACCTTTGATAAAATATTATTTTTTATGCTAAATATTGATAATATGACCTTTAAAACAAGACCAAAAGGAACAAATTTATTAATAGGAAGTAATAGCAGCACTTCACTTGGAAAAGTTATTGAATTAAACTTGTAATATTCATCCTTTTTTTGTTAATTTTGCAGTCTGAAAAAAGAACAAAACCGTTATGGCAAAATTTGAATTAATACTTCCTAAAATGGGAGAAAGTGTTGCAGAAGCAACCATCACATCTTGGTTAAAAGAAGTTGGTGATACTATAGAGTTAGATGAAGCAGTACTAGAAATAGCTACAGACAAGGTAGATTCTGAAGTTCCTTCTGAAGTAGCAGGAGTTCTTGTAGAAAAGCTTTATGATGTAGATGATGTAGTAGCCGTAGGTCAAGCCATTGCTATAATAGAAACCGAAGGCGATGCCACAGCAACAACTACAAACACTGAAAAACCTCAAGAAATAGCTACAGCAGCAGCGGTAAAAATTGAAAATTCAATCAGTGAAAACGCTATAAAAAGTACTATTGATACAGCAGATATAAAATCTAATTCAGGGAAATTTTTCTCTCCATTGGTAAAAAATATTGCCAAAAAAGAAGGCATTAGCAGTGAAGAATTAGACAGTATAAACGGTACAGGAAAAGCAGGACGCGTAACTAAAAAAGATATTTTGGCTTATGTTAAGTCTGGTAAAAAAGCAGCTTCAAAACCTGCACAAACTGCACAAACAACTAGTTCTGTAAAAGCCGCAACTAAAGCTGTAAAAGCAATTCCTGTAGGAGCAGATGATGAGGTAATTCCTATGAGCAGAATGGGAAAACTCATTTCGCATCATATGGTAGAATCAATACAAACATCGGCTCACGTGCAGTCTTTTGTAGAAGTAGATGTTACCAATATTGTAAACTGGCGTAACAAAGTAAAAGATGTATTTTTAAAACGTGAAGGCGAAAAAATAACATTCACACCGATATTTATGCAAGCTATTGCTAAAGCATTACGCGATTTCCCTATGATGAATATCGCTACTGATGGCGAAAACATCATTAAACGCAAGCATATAAACCTTGGTATGGCAGCCGCACTTCCTGATGGCAACCTAATAGTTCCTGTTATAAAAGATGCAGACCGCCTAAACCTTGTAGGTATGACCAAAGCCGTTAATGACTTAGCTAATAGAGCTAGAAACAACAAACTTTCTCCTGACGACATACAAGGAGGAACATACACGGTAACTAATGTTGGTGGTTTTGGTTCTATATTAGGAACACCGATAATAAACCAACCACAAGTAGGTATTTTAGCCCTTGGTGCTATTCGTAAAGAGCCGTCAGTTATAGAAACTCCTGAAGGTGATTTTATAGGCATACGAAGCAAAATGTACTTATCGCATTCTTATGATCACCGTGTGGTAAATGGCGCGCTTGGTGGCATGTTCGTAAAGCGTGTGGCAGATTACCTAGAAGCATTTGATGTGAATACGGAGGTTTAAGATTTTGGAGAATTTTATCAAATATATTGATGACTATATAAAAAACGACACTCTAACAGCTGGTTTAATAACTTCGCTTTTATTTGCTGTCATATACGACATTCTAAAATATTATTTTTTTAAATTTTTAAGTTATTCATACAAGAATATAAAGACAACTCCTAAAAAATTCAAATCTTATGCCTTTGAAAATTTAAATTGATTAATTAATCACTATAAGCAACAACTCATAGCTATTGAAAAATCAAATTATTGAACTACAAGATATTATGAGTAAAATAAAAGAGTAACATTCATCATACCAATTATTCTAGTCAGAATAAAATCTCCTTTTCAGCATTATACTCTTACTCAAACCCAAGATTTCCACTGTTCTTAGTAACCTCTTTGGCAAAGTGTTTTGTGTCGCCAAACCAAGACATTTTCCAAAAACGCTCTATGTATTTTATCTTTACGTTTTGACCTTGCAATTCTATCAGTTTTTCAATGACTTCTTTGTCATCATCTTGCACTGAGAAATTCCATAATTGGTCACCACCAACTCCTTGGCTAAGTTGCCCTTCCCAAGTTTTTATAATCACCCCTTTATGGCTAAATTTTATTAACTTTCCTGCACGGTATCCATCACTATATGTTGCATAATAATTAAATGCAAAAATAGCTGCTATTAGCAAAACAATACCTATTATTCCTCGTATGATGTATTTCATGTTGTTTTTATTTTCTTAGTACAAAAGTACAAAATAATTTAATACCTTTCACAAACTATATCGTCATGCTGAACTTGATTCAGCAGCTGCCGTAATGAA
>CAYPAK010000137.1:0-4935 GCA_964408665.1 uncultured Flavobacteriaceae bacterium
AGTTTATCTTGTTCTTCTTTGGATGCTATCTCTGGGAGAAAGGCATTATAAAAAACCAAACTTCCCCAAAAACCAATTCCTGCCATAGCAAAGGTGAGCATACTCCATTCCAAATGATTTTTGTCAAAAAAGTATAACAGCATACACGATATAGAACCGATATAAGCAAAAATACGCAAAAATTCTTTTTTTCTACCAGAATAGTCTGCAATGCCTGAAAGTACAGGGAGTAACAAAACCAAAAGTAAAAAATAAGCGCCAACTACCCAAGAGATTAAAGCCGTATTTACAAATTTTAAACCAAAGAAATTTACAAATTTAGCTTCGGTAGTAATGCCATTATACGTAACTTTTTCTATAAAATGATATACATTGTTATTATAAAAAATAGGGAAAACAGCGGTAGTTATCACTAGTGGATAAACAGAATTTGCCCAATCATAAAAAGCCCAAGCATTGTGTATTTTCTTTTTTTCTTTTTTGTCTATTTCTTCCAACATTTTGATGTAGTTTTGATATGGCAATATACTAAAAAACTATTAGAATTAATAAAAGGTTTAAGGTGTTGTAAATTAGTTTTTTACAAAATAAATACTTTATGAAAGAATATATTTTACTTGTTATAGTAGGTTTCTTGGCGGGAATAATTAATACTTTGGCAGGCGGTGGTTCTGTGATGACACTTCCTATGCTTATTTTTATGGGATTGCCTCCAGTTGTAGCTAATGGTACGAATAGAATTGCTATTTTTATACAAAATATATTTGGTACGGCAGGTTTTAGAAGTAAAGGTATAAAAGATTTCCCCTTTAATATTTATATGGGTATTTCTGCTATGATAGGAGCGCTAATAGGTGCTAATTTTGGTGTAAATATCAAAGGAGAATATTTCAATATTATTTTAGGATTTGTAATGCTTTTTGTAGTAGCAATGCTTTTTGTTAAGCCAAATATTAATGCTGCTTTAGCCGAAATACAAATAGATGGTAAGCATTTTTGGTACGGCATTATCGCCTTTTTCTTTATAGGTATTTATGGCGGATTTATCCAAGCAGGAACAGGCTTTTTTATATTGCTTGCTTTATCACGAATTAATAATTTTTCTTTAGTGCGTGCCAATGCTATAAAATCATTTGTTATTCTTTTTTTTACCATTACTGCACTTATTGTTTATATAATGAACGATGCTATAAATTGGAAAGTCGGTCTAGTGCTTGCTGTCGGTAATTCCTCAGGTGCTTGGTTGGCAAGCCGTTGGTCTGTTGGTAAAAGTGATAAATTGATTAAACGATTTTTAGTAGTCGTTGTACTTATTATGATAGTAAAATTATGGTTTCCTTCATTATTAAGCTTCAAATTCTAAATATTTATTAAAATAATAATTTTTGGTACATTAATTGTCTTATACTATAAAAAGTCATAGTATATTTGCAAATCCTGCTAATACTTAATGCATTAGTAGAAAAGTCAGATAAATGAATTAGTTTTTTAATGTCATTATGACTTAATTTATAGAAATAACGAAGCAGCATAAAATGAAAAATATGGACAGTTTGTCACTCGAACAAATTTTAGATGGAAACTCGGAATTTATTCCCTTAATGTCTCCAGAAGATGAAAAAAAGATGCAAAATGAAGCTATAGCAGATGAAATAGCTATTCTTCCTTTGCGAAATACCGTGTTACTTCCAGGGGTAGTAATCCCTATAACGGCAGGAAGAGATTCTTCTATAAAATTACTTAAAGAAGCGCATAAAGCAAAAACGAATATAGGTGTAGTTGCACAAAAAAATGCAAGTATTGATGAGCCAACTAAAGATGATGTATATACCTCAGGAACTATAGCGCGTATTATGAAAGTACTCAAAATGCCTGACGGAAATGTAACGGTTATTATACAAGGAACAAGACGTTTTGAAATAACAAAGTTTACTCAAGAAAAACCGTATTTCAAAGCAAATGTTGCACCTTTAGAAGAGCAAAATGATTATGCGAAAGACAAAGAGTTTAAAGCTATAATTGGAGAAATTCGTACTTTGGCTAAAAAGATAATTGATACCAATCCAAGCTTGCCTTCAGAGGCAAATATGGCTATAAAAAATATTAAAAGCGATTCGTTTTTGATTAATTTTATCGTGTCAAATCTTAATTTAAAAGTAGTTGACAAACAGCAAGTACTTGAGGTTAATGATATAAAAGAACGCGCTATTATCACTTTGAAAAAGATGAACGAAGAGTTGCAACGCTTAGAGTTGCAAAATGATATTCATTCTAAAACACGTTATGATTTAGATAAACAGCAGCGTGAATACTTCTTGCATCAGCAGATAAAAACCATTCAAGAGGAATTAGGTGGTTCGCCTCAACAAGAAGAATTGCGTCTTTTCAAAAAGAAGGCAAAGAAGAAAAAATGGGCTAAAAAAGTAAAAAAACGCTTTGAAAAAGATTTAAAACGCTTTGAACGTACCAATCCACAATCACCAGAATATGGAGTGCTTCGTAATTATCTAGAACTTATGCTTGCGCTTCCTTGGAAGAAAGTGAGTAAAGATAAATTTGATTTGAAAAAAGCAAAGCAGATTTTAGACAATGATCATTTTGGTTTAGACGATGTAAAGGAGCGTATTTTAGAATATTTAGCGGTTTTAAAGCTGAAAGGAGATATGAAATCGCCTATTATTTGCCTTTATGGACCTCCAGGAGTTGGTAAAACTTCTTTAGGAAAATCTATAGCAGAAGCCGTAGGGCGTAAGTATGTGCGTATGTCTTTGGGAGGTTTGCGTGACGAAGCAGAAATACGTGGGCATAGAAAAACGTATATCGGTGCAATGCCTGGGCGTATTATTCAAAATATAAAGAAAGTAAAAATATCTAATCCTGTATTTGTATTAGATGAAATAGATAAACTATCTTCTAGTTATAATGGCGACCCATCTTCGGCGATACTCGAAGTGCTAGACCCAGAGCAAAACAATACATTTTATGATAATTATCTCGAACTAGGTTATGATTTGTCTAAAGTCATGTTTATTGCTACGGCTAATAGTTTATCGACTATACAACCTGCATTACTTGATAGAATGGAAATCATTAATGTATCAGGATATACTATAGAAGAAAAAACAGCAATTGCTACAAAACACCTTTTGCCAAAACAATTAAAAGCACACGGTATTACTACTAAAGATTTAAAATTATCTAAAAAACAATTAGAAAAAATAATCACAGGATATACGCGTGAATCAGGAGTGCGTACTTTAGAGAAAAAGATAGCCAAAGTAGTACGTAGCGTAGCCAAAGCAATCGTTATGGAAGAGCCAATAGGGCCAAAACTTAATGAAGCTACTTTTGCAGAAATACTAGGAACAGCTCACGAACGTGATAAATACGAAAATAATGATGTAGCAGGAGTTGTTACAGGATTAGCTTGGACACGAGTAGGAGGTGATATTTTGTTTATAGAATCTATAACTTCTAAAGGGAAAGGTATTACACTTACTGGAAATTTGGGAAAAGTAATGAAAGAATCGGCTACATTAGCCTTAGAATATATTAAAGCAAATGCCGAAAAATTAGCTTTAGATACCGAAGTGATTGAAAATAACAAAATACATATTCACGTTCCTGCAGGGGCAACACCCAAAGATGGACCAAGTGCTGGTATTGCGATGCTTACTTCTATGGTTTCTACATTTACACAACGTAAAGTAAAAGCTAATTTGGCTATGACAGGAGAAATTACCTTACGAGGAAAAGTACTTCCTGTGGGCGGAATAAAAGAAAAAATACTTGCAGCTAAACGCGCAGGAATAAAAGAAATTATTCTTTGTAAAGAAAATGAAAGTGACATAAAAGAAATTGATGAAAGTTATATCAAAGGCTTAAAATTTCATTATGTAGCAAAAATGGATGAAGTACTTGATATTGCTTTATTAAAACAAAAAGTAAAAGGAGCAAAAAAACTAAAGTAATGCAAGAAAAAAGAGATATTAGAGCATTGGAAAAAGAAGAAATAGCTGAATTCTTTATAAAAAATAATGAAAAAGCATTTCGAGCAAAACAAGTTTACGAATGGCTCTGGAAGAAAAACGTAGCTAGTTTTGATGAAATGACTAATATTTCTAAAGTAAATATTGCCCTGCTTAAAGATCATTTTGTAATAAATCATATTGCGGTAGATAGCTTTCAGAAAAGTAGTGATGGTACTGTAAAAAATGCCGTAAAACTTCATGATGGTTTGATAGTAGAATCGGTTATGATTCCTGCTGCAAACAGAACAACAGCTTGTATTTCTAGTCAAGTTGGTTGTAGTCTTGCTTGTACTTTTTGTGCTACGGCATTACTCAAAAGACAGCGCAATCTTACCGCTTCCGAAATATATGATCAAGTAGCCGCAATTAATAAAGAGAGTTTGCTTTATCACGACCATAAATTATCTAACATTGTTTTTATGGGAATGGGTGAGCCTTTACTAAATTATGCTAATGTAATGGAAGCTATAAAGATGATTACTTCAGATGAAGGTTTGGCAATGTCTCCAAGACGTATTACCTTATCAACTGTAGGTCTTCCCAAAATGATAAAACGCATGGCAGATGAAGGCGTACGGTTTAATCTGGCAGTTTCCCTGCATTCTGCAATAGACGAAATACGCTCTAAGATGATGCCTATTAATGATGTGAGTAATCTAGAAGATTTAATGGATGCATTGCAATATTGGCATGCAAAAACGGATAATAGAATTACCTTTGAATATGTAATTTGGAAAGGAATAAATGATACGAGAAAAGACGTAGAAGCATTAGTTAAATACTGTAAGCGCGTTCCTGTAAAGGTGAATTTAATAGAATATAATGCCATAGATAGTAATGACTTTAAGCAAGCTGATAAAAAAGCAGTAGCTATGTATTTAGAGGTTTTGGAAGCTAATAATAT
>CAYPAK010000138.1:0-4908 GCA_964408665.1 uncultured Flavobacteriaceae bacterium
TTTTTAATCATATATTTATAAATCCACGTAAGTGTAAAGGTAGGTATGATGTCTGTAAAAGGTAAGGCTTCTTCTACAAAATTGACCATCCCTCCTATTTTTCCTTCCATACCACGATACATTTTGTACAAAAGGTATGATGATAATGGTGCCCAAACAAAATCGATACTTTCTCCTAATGCTGGCGCTAGGTAACTCAATGAACCAATAATATCAAAAAAGATACTAGCATATAGTTTTCTGTATTTTGTTTTATCCATGTCTGTTTTCATGCTTATTATTTTACTATAATAAAGGCAAATAATATGCCAAAATAATTTTTTCTAGATAAATTTTCAGCTTCCTTACTTTTTTCCATTGATGAAAAAAGTAACAAAAAAATCTAGCCTTACGAAAACCTTGCTAAACTTATCTTCCTCAAAGCTAAAATGAAATAACTCGCCTTTACTCGTTCCTCGTAAAACTCAAACAGATTTCATTTTTTACGCTTCTTCGTTGTAAGTTTTACGCAAGAACATTCGTAGGGCGATTTAGGCATAACTCATTAGCCTGTAATTATAATTGAAAAGCCTATTTGTAAAAGTTAACATAATTAATAATTTGTCTTCTACTAAAAAACATTTAGGACGGAATTAATACCAAAATAATTATTTTAGTTTATCAGAAAATTTAGTTAAAAACTTTTTTAATTTAGGATTAATTACCGCACGACAATAAGCCTGTTCTTTATTATTTTGATAATAATTCTGATGATAATCTTCTGCTTCATAAAACGTGTCAAAAGGAGTTACTTCGGTAACTATTGGCGCATCATATACTTTTTCTAATGTTAATGCTGCAATAAAATCTTCGGCTAATTGTTTTTGATTTTCATTATGATAAAAAATAGCAGAACGATACTGCGTTCCTTTGTCTGCACCTTGTTGATTTAATGTTGTAGGGTTATGTGTTGCAAAAAACACTTCGAGTAAGGTATTAAACGAAACTTCTTTTGGGTCGTACTGTATATGTATTACTTCGGCGTGTCCTGTTCTGCCTGTACAAACCTCGCGGTAACTAGGATTTTTTATATTTCCTCCTGAATAACCTGGAAGTACTTTCTCTACACCTTTTAATTGTTCAAAAATGGCTTCGGTACACCAAAAGCATCCACCACCAAAGGTTGCATATTGCCAATTTTTAGTTGTTGTATCTATTGTATTCATAGCAATTTTATTTTTTTTAAGTTCTTTTTGTTGACAAGAAATTGTTAAAGCAAACGTAAGTATTAATAGTAAATTTTTCATTAGTTTTTTCTTTTTTTAATAAGACGCATTTATTTATAAAATCTTACAATTTTTTACCTATTAATAACGTATTCGTTCCCAATACTTTTTCAAATAATTGTAAATTAAACATCGTTCCAAAATAATTTTTTAAGCTAACAATATCTAACGCACTATCTTGCATGGCTAAGTTAAATATAAAATACGCATTATTAGTAACTAATGGTTTTATATTTTCAATAAATTCTTTAGAAAAAAACTGCTTGGGCACTTTATTATCCTGAAATAAATCTATAATAATTAAATCATATTTACCTGTATCATTTGCTACAAACTCAAAGGCGTCAGCAGTGATTATTTGTAATAAATCATCCGTGCAAATAGCATATTCTTTACAGGCAATTTCTACAATAACTTCATCATACTCTACGGCTTTTATCAATCCTTTATAATGGTATTTGTTACGTAACGTTTTAATAACAGAACCGCCGCCCATTCCTAGCAAAAGCACTTTATCAACATTGTCAAATGCTATTTTAGACAAAGCAAAATCTAAAATCTCTTGCAATGAACCGTAGGAATAATTGGTGTTTTTAGTATTCAAAACTTTATAACCATTATACCAAGTGAGTTCTAATACGCCATTATATTTAGACTGTATTTTCTTGGTTATTGGATAAATATAACTTAGTATTTGTTTTAGCATTTAGACCTGTTTTTTCGTTTCTCTAAGTTCTTTTATTTTATCACGAAGCTTGGCTGCTGCCATAAAATCAAGTTCCATAGCTGCTTTTTCCATTTTCTTTTGCAGTTCGCGTATGCGTTCTTGAATTTCTTTTTGTGTAAGGTAAATTTCATTTGCTTCGGCAGCTTTATCTACCGTATTATCATAGTGATATGATGTAATAGGACTTACATCTAAAGCATTAGATATTTTCTTTTTAATCTGAGTTGGCACAATACCATTAGCCGTATTGTAAGCAATTTGTTTTGTTCTTCTACGCTCCGTTTCATCAATAGTAAGTTGCATACTTTTGGTGATTTTATCGGCATACATTATGGCTTTACCATTTACATTACGCGCAGCACGACCTATGGTTTGTGTAAGTGAGCGATGACTTCGTAGAAAACCCTCTTTATCTGCATCGAGAATAGCAACTAAAGATACTTCGGGCAAATCTAAGCCTTCACGAAGGAGATTCACACCAATAAGTACATCAAACAAACCTTTACGCAAATCTTGCATAATTTCTACACGCTCCAAAGTGTCCACATCAGAATGGATATAACGGCAACGTATCTGTATGCGTGTAAGGTATTTGGTCAATTCTTCTGCCATACGCTTGGTCAATGTAGTTACCAAAACACGCTCGTCTTTTTCTATACGTTGATGTATTTCTTCTATCAAATCATCAATTTGATTAAGGCTTGGTCGCACTTCTATTATTGGGTCTAGCAAACCTGTAGGGCGTATTATTTGCTCTACAAACTCACCTTCCGTTTTCTGCAATTCATAATCTGCTGGAGTTGCCGAAACATAAACTACTTGATTTTGTATTGCTTCAAATTCTTCAAATTTAAGTGGTCTATTATCCATAGCAGCAGGCAAACGAAAACCGTATTCCACCAAATTTTCTTTACGCGAACGGTCGCCACCATACATAGCATGCGTCTGCGGAATGGTAACGTGACTTTCATCTATAATCATTAAATAATCATCAGGAAAATAATCTAATAGACAGAACGGACGCGTTCCTGGCTTTCTTTGGTCTAAATAACGTGAATAATTTTCTATACCGCTACAATACCCTAGCTCACGTATCATTTCTAAATCAAATTCGGTACGTTCTTTAAGGCGTTTTGCCTCTAAGCGTTTACCAATTTCTATAAAATAATCTACCTGCTTCATCATATCTTCTTGTATCTGATGAATGGCATTTTGCAAGACATCAGGAGAAGTTACAAATAGATTTGCAGGATATATAATGAGTTTATCTAAAGTATCAATTACTTGATTTGAAGCTACATCAATAGATTCTATTTCGTCTATTTCATCACCAAAAAAGTGCACTCTAAAAGCGAGTTCGCCATAAGAAGGAAATACCGAAATAACATCGCCACGAACCATAAAAGAACCTGATTTGAAATCGCCCTCAGTACGCGAATATAAACTTGCAACTAGTTTCTTGAGAAACATAGTACGCGAAATTACTTGTCCTACTTCTATTGGTATTACATTTTTTTTGAACTCCACAGGATTCCCAATTCCATAAAGGCACGAAACCGAAGAAACTACAATTATATCTCTACGTCCCGAAAGCAAAGATGAAGAAGTACGAATACGCAAGCGTTCTATTTCTTCATTAATAGATAAATCTTTCTCTATATAAGTACCACTCGAAGGGATATAAGCCTCTGGCTGATAGTAATCGTAATAGGAAACAAAATATTCTACGGCATTATCTGGAAAGAAATTTTTAAACTCATCATAAAGTTGCGCCGCAAGAGTTTTATTATGTGCAAGAATAAGCGTAGGACGGTTTGTTTGTGCAATAACATTGGCAACCGTAAATGTTTTACCAGAACCTGTAACCCCTAGTAACACTTGAGATTTTTCATTACTTATTACACCATTAACCAGTTTTTCTATGGCTTGTGGTTGGTCTCCTGTTGGAGAAAAATCAGATTTAATTTTGAATTGCATAATGCAAAAATACACTATTTTGGGGCAGTTCTTTTAAAACTTGCAAAAAAGTAATTTAACTTATAGACATTCCTATTCGTTTTTCATAAACATGCAAGGTGTTTTTGAGTAACATTGCAATAGTCATAGGGCCAACTCCACCAGGAACTGGCGTGATAAATGATACTTTTTGAGAAACATTAGCAAAATCCACATCGCCAACCAAACGGTAACCACGCTTGCGAGAAGCGTCTGGAATACTATTAATGCCTACGTCTATTATAACAGCATTTTCTTTTACCATATTGGCAGTTATAAAATGAGCTTTACCTATTGCAGCAATGATAATATCAGCTTTTTGTGTGATTTCTTTTAGGTTTTTAGTGCGAGAATGCGCTAAAGTAACCGTTGCGTTTCCATACGGTTTATTTTGGCTAAGTAATATACTCATAGGTCTTCCTACAATATTACTTCTGCCTATAACAACTACATTTTTACTTGTAGTTTCTATATTATATTCTTGAAGTAAGGTTATAATTCCGTAGGGAGTTGCTGGTATTATTGTATCTAAATTTAGTGCTAACTTCCCTATATTTATAGGATGAAAACCATCTACATCTTTAGCGGGATTAATTGCTAAAAGAATTTTGTTTTCATCAATATGTTTGGGTAGTGGTAATTGTACAATGTAGCCATCTACAGCAGTATCATTGTTGAGTTTTTGTACTAAATCTAATAACTGTTTTTCAGTAATTATAGTCTCCAAATGAATTAATGAAGAATCGAAACCAACCATATCACAGGCTTTCACTTTGCTTTTCACATAGCTAAGACTTGCTTTATTATCTCCTACTAGCACGGCTATAAGATTAGGAACACGTTGTCCATTTCCTTTGTGTTTTGTAACGGCTTCTTTAATAGTATTTTTTACTTTTAAAGCCGTTTCTTTTCCGTCTAGTA
>CAYPAK010000139.1:0-4902 GCA_964408665.1 uncultured Flavobacteriaceae bacterium
TTACACACATAAAAGTGCCTAGCTATTCATTTATGCTTTAGTGTTGCACTATAAAATATTATACAGAACCTAGACATTGCGCTCTAGGTTTTTTTATGCCAAACAAAATATAGGAAAGCTAATGCTAAAGCTGTATCTTTGCCGCTGAAAATGAAATGATATGAATAGTATAGTAGCTATAGTAGGAAGACCAAATGTAGGAAAATCTACCTTGTTTAATAGATTAGTGCAACGCCGAGAAGCCATTGTAGATTCTGTAAGTGGTGTAACACGAGACAGACATTACGGTAAGTCAGATTGGAACGGAAAAGAATTTTCGGTAATAGACACAGGAGGTTATGTAAAAGGTTCTGATGATGTTTTTGAAGGCGAAATACGCAAACAAGTAGAACTCGCTTTAGATGAAGCAGATATTATTGTTTTTGTAGTAGATGTAGAAACAGGTGTTACCAGTTTAGATAGAGATGTAGCCACTATTTTACGAAAAGTACAAAAGCCTATTTTTTTAGTGGTTAACAAAGTAGATAATGCCATGCGTGATGCAGATGCAGTAGAGTTTTACGAACTAGGGCTAGGTGATTATTATACTATTTCTTCTATTAATGGAAGTGGAACAGGTGATTTATTAGACGCAGTAGTAAAGGAAATTCCAAAAACTATTGAAGAGACAGAAGCGGAGGAATTAGCCGCAGAAGAATTGCCAAAATTTGCCGTAGTAGGACGTCCTAATGCAGGGAAATCATCATTTATTAATGCCTTGATAGGCGAGGAGCGCAATATAGTAACCGATGTTGCAGGAACAACACGTGATGCTATAGACACAAAATATAATAGATTTGGTTTCGATTTTACCTTGGTAGATACCGCAGGAATTCGCAAAAAGTCTAAAGTAAAAGAAGATTTAGAGTTTTACTCTGTAATGCGTTCTATTCGTGCCATAGAACATGCCGATGTTATTGTTCTTGTGGTAGATGCTACACGTGGGTTTGAAGGGCAAGACCAGAATATCTTTTGGTTAGCACAAAAAAATAGAAAAGGAGTAGTTATTTTGGTTAATAAATGGGATTTGGTAGAAAAAGACACGCATACTACCAAAATGTTTACTCAAAAAATACATCACGAGATAGCACCTTTTACCGATGTGCCAATAGTGTTTATATCAGCACTTACCAAGCAGCGTATTTTTAAAGCGATAGAAACTGCGGTAGAAGTCTATAAAAATAGAGCAAACAGAATACCTACAAGTAAGTTTAACGAAACGATGTTACCTATTATAGAGCATACGCCTCCGCCAGCCTACAAAGGAAAATACGTAAAAATAAAATACTGTATGCAGTTGCCTACGCCAACACCTCAGTTTGTGTTTTTTGCTAATTTACCACAATACATACGCGATCCATATAAGCGATTTATAGAAAATAAGCTCCGTGAAATCTATGATTTTTGCGGTGTTCCTATTTCAATTTACTTTAGAAAAAAATAAAAAATTATGCTAGGTTTACAGTCAACTACAAGTTCAAAATGGGCTAAATTGGCCAATGAAAATTTATTGCAATTTCTTACAGACCATGCTTTTGCAGAGCAGAAAGCAGCATCAGGAGCGTTTTCTTTGATTCTTACTTATTCCGAAGAGACGGCAATGGTTCAGGAGTTAAGTGACTATGCTATTGAAGAAATGGGGCATTTTAAATTAGTTCACGAATTAATGATAAAACGTGGTATGGTGCTAGGGCAAGATACGCCAAGTGCTTATGCTAAGCATTTGAAAGGCTTTTTTCCAAAGACCAAAGATAGAAATGATAGTTTGATAAATCGTTTGCTTATGGCAGCAATGATAGAAGCACGAAGTTGCGAACGTTTTGATGCATTTATCAAAGAAACCAAAGATGAAGAATTAGCTCAATTTTACAAAGAATTAATACGTTCTGAAGCAGGACACTATACCCTTTACCTTAAATGGGCAAGACATTATAAGTCTAAAGAAGTAGTAGATAAAAAATGGGAGGAATTTGCGGCTTACGAAGCAGAATATATTAAAAACCAAGAGAAAACCGCTTTGGTTCACGGCTAAGATTAATTATTTTTTGTAATTAGTTGTCCCTTTGAAAGATGCTGAATCAAGTTCAGCATGACGGTGCGATGAATTCTCTCTAAGCATTTAAAACCTAACGTCACCCTGAACTTGATTCAGGGTCTGTTCAATTGAAATGGGGATTTACCTTCGGTACGGCAAATGCTGAATCAAGTTCAGCATGGCGTTATAAACTATAAAACCGCCTTAGTTAAAAGATTAACTAAAGGCGGTTTTGAACTAAAAAACTAAAAACTCTCGTTTGACTACTTAATTAAATTAAGCAGTAAGTACTTTTATAGCAGTAACAATAGCTAATACTACAAAAAGTCCTGCTAAGATATAATTGATATTCTTAGCGATAAAGGCTGCTTTTTTAGCAATAACTTCAGCAAAGGAAGCATAAATTGCAAAAATAGTAAAAGCACCTAAAGCTGCACCAATCACAAATATATAAGAATATGGTGGTACAAGCGAAATTCCAGAACCTTTGGATGCTACCAAATAGAACGGGATAGCAAGCATATTAAGTGCAGACATACCCAGTCCTACAATGTAGCTAGATCCTTTTTTGTCCTTTCCTTCAGCTTTAAATTCTTTTTTAGCTTGAGAATAAAAGAAATAGGCTAATGCAAGTAGTACAAAAATAGCAACAGTTTGTAATGTTTGTACAATTTCGGGTTTTATTAAATCTGCAAAATATACAGCAATAAAGGCTTGTATAATCACTACAGATGCTGCTCCTGCAGCAAATAATAAACCTTGTTTTTTTCCTTTTTCAAGACTTGTTTTGGCAGAGGTCATATTGAGCATAGAAGGTGCTAAAAGCCCTAGAAAAGCAGCTAAAAAACCTACGCCAAAGGGTGATAAATATTCCATTGTTTTTTATTTTTAGTTAGAAACCACCGTTTGTAAATGCTACAAACGGTGGTTGTAGTTATTTTAGTATTAAACTTCTTTAATAAAATGTCCTTCTGGTACTGGCATTGGAGCATCTACTCCTGCTATTTTACCATCAGTTGTGTTAGCATCTATTTCAGCTTGTATATCTTCGGTATTCATATGAATTAAATTCACAGGTTTTAATCCTATGTTTTGAGATCCTTTTTTCAATAAATATCTCAAGAAAAATATTAAAATTAGCATCCAAACAAACATAACAATACGTTGACCACTTTCATTATCCGTTATTAAAGAATAGATTTCTCTTTTGTCAGAAATCCAACCAGCAGAACCATCATCGTGAGTACCAAATATAACAGTGCTATTTAAGAAATCGTGGTGTGCGTGTGAGAATAAAGTATATGGTAAATAACCAAATGCAAATCCTACAAACCCTACAAGGGTGTTTAAATATCCCATACCGATACGCATATAAGAACGTATTTCACAACCAATAAGCGTAACGGCACCAAGCCCTAGAGAGAAACCTCCTAAGAAGTTACCAACGGTAAGTCCTGCTTTAAGCCCTGTTCCTAGTTTTGGTGATACACCAAAGAACGTCCAAGCGATAAGGATAAACCCAAGCATAATAACCCAAGTAGTAACCACACCAATAATTGGTGCATAAGAACGCATTAAAGTACGTGTGATTTTAGGCACGCCCATCTTAGCATATTTTTCATCGTTGGCAGTCATGCTTCCCGCTGTTTCTAGTGATACTAAAGAACATTCTGTACCATAACCAGATTTTGACAAAGCAACTCCTGCAATAACACCAGCTAATAAAGTCATTACTACAAATAGCCCACTTTTGTCTGCTACAGATTTACCAAAAGCAGTCATTTCGCCACCTTTTAGGTTTTGCATTGCTTCACTTCCAGAAAAAGCTCCGTATAAAGCTGCAGTTAAAAAGATAACCGTAAAAGAAAGCGCAATCCAAAAAACAGGATTTTTCTTCCAATTATAACCAGGCACATAAGTTGCTTGTTCTCCTGGATCGGCATTCATAACATACGCTTTAGTTTCTTGGTGTTTGAAATAATTAGCTAAACCTAATTTTTCCATAACCATAAACCCTGTTGCTCCTCCTAATGCCATAAATATTATAGAACCAAAAGAACGAATCCCCATAAATGGTATTCCTCCCATAAGGTGTGTAAGTGTACATCCACCAGCAATACGTGTACCGTAGCTAAAGAAAGCACCTCCAATAAAAGAAACGATTAATGCTTTTTTAGAATAATGTGCCCAAGCTCTAGATTCGCCTTCCCAAAGTGTAGTCAACCATCCTCCGATAATCATACCTACAATAGGCCAACCGATACCAGGGGTAAATACACCACTGTTATCAGAAATAATTTGTCCTGCAGCATTTACGCCATAGTGACCATAAAGCTCTGAATAAAATCCAAATAGTCTATTGATAAATACTTCCAGTCCACGGAACATACGTCCAAGGTCTGTAGTAACACTAATATGCATTAGGTTCGGTGTTTTTCCTGCTCCTGCCTTGTACATCCAGATAGCAATCATATAAACGATTTGTGCTACAGCAAATAATATTCCTGCATACACGTAGGACCATTGATTTTTAAATAAACTTTTTTTCATTATATATAAATTTTGTTGTTTTTATTTTGATATTGCAAATTTCAACTATTTTTTAATTCTATATTGTAACAAATGTTACTTATAAAATACTTTATTGTATTTTTAAAGAAAAAGCTAAAAAAAAGCACTTATATATTCTATAAGTGCTTTAATATTTTACGTTCTATTGATTAGAAGTCCATTTGAACTCTAAATAAATGTGCAGCCGTTTTTTCACCATTTAAACCATTGTAATCTGAAGTAACATAGTTATACATAATTCTTGAATGCGCATTCAA